>CALIIC010000136.1 GCA_938020445.1 uncultured Flavobacteriaceae bacterium
TCGTGCGCACTAAAAGACCGTCTTAGCGACGGTCTCTTTTTTTTATGAAATACTACACCTACATCCTATATTCAAAAAAGTTCGATACTTTCTATAAGGGACAGACCTGCAATATTCGTGAAAGATTGGCAAGACATAACGACGGTAAGGAAAAAACCCCTACTCAAAGAATACCAAAATACTTTTTGTTCCTTTAAAATGGCTTTTTTCCTAAAATTTCACAATAAATGCACTAGAATTAAGCAATAGTGCGTAAAATTTTAACGTTCCTTAATACGAACTCACTAGAGATTATTGTAAATTTGTTCAACCATTTTGGAAAAAAGATGAACAACGTAAAGAAATTCTTTAGTATTAGAGATTTGGAAAACCTTTCAGGAATAAAAGCGCATACCATTAGAATATGGGAAAAGCGTTACGACCTTCTTTCTCCTGAACGAACCGAAACCAATATTCGAAACTACAGTTTAGCTAGTTTGCAAAAGCTATTGAATATCACCATGTTGTACAACAATGGCTATAAGATATCTAAAATTGCCCGTATCAAGGAACAGGACATTCCCTATATGGTGAAAGAAATTGTAGCTAAAAATAGCGTTAAAAATCACGCTATTAATGCCTTTAAATTAGCCATGATCAATTTTGATCAAACGCTTTTCATCAATACCTATAACAGTTTACTTTCCGAACGTTCTTTTCGAGAGATATTCAGTGAGGTCTTTATTCCGCTTTTAAATGAATTGGGACTCCTTTGGCAAACCGATACGATTAGCCCTGCCCATGAGCACTTTGTTACAGGATTGATCAAACAAAAGATACAAACAAATACAGAAAAACTTCAACATTTGGAACCCACGAAGACCGATAAGGTTTTTGTTCCCTTTTTACCCGAAAATGAAATACATGAGATTGGCCTTCTATATGTCAACTATGAGATTGTTTTGAGAGGATACAAATCGATTTACTTGGGACAGACGATTCCGCTGGAAAACCTGAAGGACGTAATGAAGTACTATGATGACCTGCACTTCATCTCCTATTTTACCGTAGTTCCTACAAAGGATCAAGTACATAAATATGTGGATGCTTTTAGTAAAATCGCTCGGGAAAACAACCAAACGTCAAAACTTTGGATATTGGGTAGGCAAAATCAGTATTTAGAGCAAGAGCACCTCCCAGAATGTGTGCGCACCTTCAATTCTATTGAGCGAATCGTAGAAGAGCTTTAAACTTACTTTCCAATTCCTATTTACAATGACCAAAAAGGTAGCGATTATCGGTTCTGGATTCTCTTCCCTTTCCGCCTCTTGTTATCTAGCAAAAGCTGGATACGAAGTAACTATTTACGAAAAAAACAGTACACTCGGCGGTCGATGCCGTCAATTTATCAAAGAAGGATTTACTTTCGACATAGGCCCAAGTTGGTACTGGATGCCAGATATTTTTGACAAGTTCTTTGCTGATTTTGGAAAGAAACGTGCCGATTATTATACCTTGGATAAATTAAGTCCGGCCTATAAAATATTCTTTGCGGATGATGTTATTACTGTCGGGGATAGCATGGAGAAAATTTGTGTTGAATTTGAACGCATCGAAAAAGGAAGTGCCAAACACCTAAGAAAGTTTATTGCACAAGCTCAGGAGAATTATGACATTGCCATCAATAAGGTAGTACTTCGCCCAGGGATTTCTCCTTTGGAGTTGGTCACTCCCGAAACCGTAACCAGAGTAGATCAATTTTTTAAAACGATCAGTGGACAGGTAAGGAAAAAGTTCAAAAACCCTAAACTGGTCTCCACGCTTGAATTCCCTGTCCTATTTCTCGGAGCAAAGCCCAGTAAAACGCCCTCTTTTTACAGTTTTATGAATTATGCGGACTTCGGCCTAGGCACATGGCACCCGCGCGGAGGAATGTACGAGATCGTTAGAGCAATGGAAGCCCTTGCAGTGGAATTGAACGTTGTGATACACACGAATAGTCCGGTTGAGAAAATCTTGGTGGACAAGGGAAAAACGGTCGGAATAAAAATAGCGGGGAAACAAGTTGATACCGATTATGTCTTGAGTGGCGCCGACTACCATCATTCAGAAACCTTACTAAACGCCAAGTATAGGCAATACTCTGAGGCGTATTGGGCTAAAAAAACGTTTGCGCCATCTTCACTCCTCTTTTACATTGGGTTTGAAAAGAGACTCAAAAACATTGAACACCACAATCTTTTCTTTGACACCGATTTTGAACGTCATGCCGAAGAGATTTACGATGTTCCCCAGTGGCCTACCGACCCTCTTTTCTATGTAAATTTCCCCTCGGTGACAGATTCCTCTATGGCACCAGAAGGCTGCGAAACAGGTTTTTTCCTAGTTCCCATCGCACCGGATTTGGAAGACACACCAGAGTTAAGAAGTCAATATCTTGAATTAATTTTAACGAGATTCGAGCAACGTACCGGGCAAGGAGTGAAAAATAGTATTATATTTAAAGAGTCCTTTTGTGTGAACGATTTCGTTGAAGATTATAATTCTTACAAGGGAAACGCCTACGGAATGGCCAATACATTGCTCCAAACCGCCTTTTTAAGACCAAGTCTTAAAAGTAAAAAAGTAAAAAACTTATATTTTACGGGGCAGCTTACCGTTCCGGGGCCGGGAGTACCACCTTCACTAATTTCCGGTAAATTAGTGGCTGAACTAATAGTAAAAAACGCCTAGACTATGAAAGCTATTTTCGATAATGTTTCCTACCAGAGTAGCAAACTTGTAACGGAAGCTTACAGCACTTCTTTTGCTTTGGCAACTAAAATGCTTGGAAATACTATTAGAGGGGACATCTACAACATTTATGGCTTTGTCAGATTTGCGGATGAAATTGTAGACAGTTTTCATGGATATGACAAAGAAGTCTTATTTGCCAATTTTGAAAAGGCAATGGAAGACGCATTTACTCAAAAAATAAGTCTTAACCCAATTTTAAATTCCTTTCAACATACGTTTCACAAATATGATATTCCTCGGCACCTGGTCGACTCTTTTATGAAAAGTATGAAAATGGACCTCCATAAAACCATATACCATACCGATGAGGAGTATAAGGAATATATTTATGGTTCTGCCGATGTGGTGGGACTTATGTGCCTTAAAGTATTTGTAAAAGGAGATGTTACCCGTTATGAGGAACTAAAACAATCGGCCATGTCTTTGGGGTCCGCCTTTCAAAAAGTGAACTTTTTAAGAGATTTGAAAGCAGATTTTGAAGGGTTGAACCGTACGTATTTCCCTAACACCAATCTTATGGAATTGGATGAAAACTCCAAAAACAAGATTGTAAGCGAAATAAAAGCAGATTTCGCTTTGGGATACGAAGGGATAGAACGGTTACCCAATGAGGCTAAATTCGGTGTCTACACCGCCTATAAATACTATAATAAACTACTTCAAAAGCTTCAAAATACCCCGCCTCTTGAAATTAAGAACGCCCGCATACGTGTTCCAAACTATCAAAAGTTTGGTCTTTTGGCAAAATCGTATGTCAATTATAAATTGAATTTGGTATAATGCATATAGTACTTTGGATATTCATATTCCTAGGAGTTTTTTTGATTATGGAATTTATGGCCTGGTTCACCCATAAATATATCATGCACGGTTTTTTGTGGAATCTCCATAGGGATCACCATCACAAAGACCATGATTCTTGGTTTGAGCGCAACGATGCATTTTTTATATTCTATGCGGTTGTAAGCATGTCTTTCATCATGCTAGGTGCAAGAACCGGTTTTTGGTACGGTTGGCCCATAGGGTTTGGCATTATGGCCTATGGAGCGGCATACTTTATCGTTCATGATATCTTCATTCATCAGCGTTTTAAGCTTTTTAGAAATGCCAATCATTGGTATGCCAAAGGGGTACGTAGGGCCCATAAAATGCACCACAAACATTTGGGCAAAGGAGATGGCGAATGCTTTGGAATGCTTTTCGTTCCATTCAAATATTTCAAAAAATAGGCAATGCCCAAAGCCCTTATTGTTGGTGCCGGTATCGGAGGAATAGCCGCAGCCCTTCGCCTTGCACACAAAGGATATCAGACAACGGTTATTGAAGCAAATGACTATGCCGGCGGTAAGCTACATGCCATCGAATTGAATGGCTATCGCTTTGATCTAGGCCCTTCCCTTTTTACGATGCCCACCTATGTAACAGCACTTTTTGAGCTCTATGGCCTTGATGCGACGGCGTATTTCGAATACCATCGCAAGGAAACTACCTGTAACTACTTTTGGGAAGATGGCACTCGTTTCAGCGCTAAATCGGCGAGGGATGTTTTTATCAGGGAGGCGAGTATACTTTTCGACGAAACTCCGGAAAAACTGAACTCATATCTAAACAGAAATCAAGAAAAATATGACCTCACAGCAACGCTTTTTCTTGAAAAGTCGCTCCATAAGCTAAACACCTACCTTACAAAAGATACCATTAAGGCGATTGCACACTTGGGCAAACTAGATATAAATAGTTCATTGAACAAAACCAACGAGCGTTTTTTTAGTCACCCTAAATTGATACAACTTTTTAATAGATATGCTACCTATAATGGTTCTTCCCCTTACCAAACGCCCGGTATCATGTCTATGATTCCCCATTTAGAAATGCATTTTGGCACTTTTTATCCTAAAGGGGGTATGCATCGAATTAGTCAAAGTCTTTTCGAATTGGCTCAAAAAAAGGGAGTCATCTTTAAAATGGGAGAAAAAGCGACAAATATTGATATTGAAAACGGAAGAGTTGTTGGCGTTACCACCAGCAAAGCGCAGTACAAGGGCGAAATTGTTGTTTCCAATATGGATGTATACCCAACCTACAAAAAACTCCTCAAAGGCCAAAAACAGCCTAGCAAGGTGCTCGATCAAGAGAGATCAAGCTCCGCTTTAATTTTTTATTGGGGCATCGCCAAAGAATTCCCCGAATTAGATTTACACAACATTCTTTACAGTGAAAATTATCAGGAGGAATTTGATTATTTGTTCGAGAAAAAGACCCTATACCAAGACCCTACCGTTTATATAAACATTACCAGTAAGGAAGAAAAAACAGATGCTCCCGCGGGTCATGAGAACTGGTTTGTAATGATCAATGCACCGGGCAATTACACCCAAGATTGGGCAGCCCTTAAAGAAAAGGCTCGTACATTCATTATTACTAAAATAAATCGTGTCCTAGGGGTGGATCTTTCCAGCTTGATTATGGCCGAACATGTCTTAGACCCTGTTGCCATAGAAAGTGCTACGGGTTCACACCGTGGAGCCTTGTATGGGGCCGCAAGCAACAATAAATTCGCCGCTTTTCTGCGGCATCCCAACTTTAGTCGAAAAATCAAGAATCTATATTTTTGCGGTGGTTCCGTACATCCGGGGGGAGGCATTCCCCTTTGCTTGCTTTCCGCCAAAATTGTAGCCGAACTAGTTCCCAAATCTGATGCATGGTCCAAAAAATAAGTCAATATAAGGTGCCATTCGCCATAGGTACGGTATGGCTTTTTCATATAGCCGCGCTCACGGGCATTGTTTTGGGATACCAAGAGTGGTTTGTTGCCAAAACACCCTTTAACTTATTGATTTGCTCCGCTTTATTAATTCTAATATATCCTATTACTTCCTTAAAAAAAATAGTTGTTTTTAGTATTATTTTTGTTGTTGGAATGCTAGTGGAATGGCTTGGTGTCACCTATGGCCTTTTTTTCGGAACATATAGCTATGGCGTCAACTTTGGACCTACCTTAGATGGAGTCCCCTACCTTATTGGGGTTAATTGGGCGTTGTTAACCTTCATAACTGCGGCTATCACAGGCTACTTTAGTAAAATTAGTTGGCTTCGCATCCTATTGGGTGCACTACTTATGCTCCTTCTTGATTACTTGATGGAATACACAGCTCCACGTTTCGATTTTTGGACCTTTGAAGGCGGCTATGCAGGTCTTGACAATTATATTGCATGGTTTACACTTGCGCTTCTGTTCCAAACCCTATTTCACGCTGTAAAAATTAGCGGGAACAAACCGTATTCCCTACATCTATTTTTGGCTCAATTTGTCTTTTTCGGCTTTCTGTTTCTTTACCTCTAAAGGTTTTTACAAAAAATAGTATATGCTCCGTCCCAAACCAAACGGCCCGGTATACTCATACTTTTTACGGCCCCTTAATCCGTAAGCAAACGATTCAACAGCATCCTTGTGCCTTCACTATCCCAATCGGCAACCCCGATTTTGGTCAACACTATTTTACCACTCTTATCTATGATATAGGACGAGGGTATCGATTTGGAAGTCAATTGCCCGGGCGTCGTATTTCTCTCAAAATAAATGGGTAGGGTCAGCGCATTCTCATTTACAAAACGGGCCACTTTCAACGGATCGTCATTTGCAATAAAAACAAAGGCAACCTCACCGGCATAATCGTTATAAAGTTCTTCAAAACTTGGTATTTCGGCAATACAGGGAGGGCACCAAGTGGCCCAAAAATTAACGAGTACCACCTGACCTTGAAAAGCACTAAAACCTATTACTTCCCCTTCTAAATTGGTTAATTCCCAAGTGTTATCTAGAAGTAACTTTTGATCTTCAATTGCCAGTTCAGACGGACTGACAGCGAACAAACGTGCAAAAAACACCTTTAAATGAAAACCCAAAGGGGTGAAAAGGAACACCATTAAAAGTACCACCCAAAACAGGTTCCCGGCAATTTTCTTGGCAGCAACTCTATTCATTGGGTAAGCAAGTCATCTAAAAGCACGCGGATTGCCTTGGTATCCCAGTTGGAAATATCATCTGCCCGAACCGCGATGTTCCCTTTTTTATCAATGATGTATGACGAAGGCACAGGTTCGGTTTCTACCGGACTCGGCGAGCCAATGATCAAATACGTGACGGGAAAAGTGAATTTTTTTTGCAGCATGAATTCTTCGACAGGGGGGCGTTCTTCATTGGTAATCAAGTAGAAATCTACACGGTCGCCATAATCATCATACAGCGCCTGAATCCCTTTTAATTCCGCAGCACATGGGAGGCGCCAGGAAGCCCAAAAGTTAATAAAAACGACCTTGCCTTTTGACTTTTCGAAACTAAAAAAATTCCAATTGGCATCTTTCAACTCCCAATCATAGTTGGCGAGTGTTTTTCTATTCCCTGTCTCAACGATATCGGGAGAAAATGAAAAAATCTGATTGAGCCACACCTTACTGTGATACCCTAGGGGCGTCAGGAACAAAGCCAGCACCAAACCAATAACCAATAAAGTGATAATGGAACTCTTTTTCATAATATCGTGTCAAAACTAAAAAACTCCCATGAAATCATGGGAGTTTTTTCAAACTATTTGGAACGGGCCTTAGGCTGCGTTCTCTCTTTTTATAACATTCAATGCAGAACCTTCTCGGTACCATCCGATCTGGGCTTCGTTATAGGTGTGGTTTGCCAAAATGGTATCTTTGCTACCATCGACATGTTCCACCTCTATGGTAAGGGGTTTACCGGGGGCAAAATCGGCAATATCCACAAAGTTAAAGGTATCGTCTTCCTGTATCAAATCATAATCGCTCTCATTGGCAAAAGTAAGCCCTAGCATACCCTGCTTCTTCAAGTTGGTTTCATGTATACGGGCAAATGACTTTACTATCACCGCTGCAACTCCTAAATGTCGCGGTTCCATTGCGGCATGCTCGCGAGAAGAACCTTCCCCATAATTATGATCTCCTACGACAATCGTCCTTACGCCTGCCGCTTTATAGGCTCGAGCGGCATCGGGCACGCCTGAAAACTCACCCGTTAATTGATTTTTAATAAAGTTCGTTTTCTTCCCAAAGGCATTTACCGCACCAATAAGACAGTTGTTCGATATATTGTCTAAATGACCTCTAAACCGTAACCATGGTCCGGCCATTGAAATATGATCCGTAGTACATTTTCCAAAAGCTTTGATCAATAACTTCACTCCCTGCAGGCTTTCATCCTCGATGGGTGTGAAAGGCTCTAACAATTGCAATCGCTCGGAATCGGGACTTACCTTCACTACCGTACCTGACCCATCCTCATCGGGCGCTAAAAACCCTGCATCTTCCACTTCAAAACCTTTTGGCGGTAGTTCCCAACCTGTTGGTTCATCGAATTTTACCTCCTCACCATTCTCATTGATCAAGGTATCTAAAAGCGGGTTAAAATCTAAACGCCCTGCAACCGCAATGGCCGCAGTTAATTCTGGAGAAGCCACAAATGCATGTGTATTAGGGTTTCCATCGGCTCTCTTGGCAAAGTTTCTATTAAAAGAATGAACTATACTATTTTTTGGTGCGTTCTTAGGGTCGCTATACCTTGCCCATTGTCCAATACAAGGGCCGCAGGCATTCGTAAATATCTTGGCATTTAATTTCTCAAAAACATCCAAGATACCATCACGTTCTGCCGTATATCTTACTTGCTCGGAGCCGGGGTTTATTCCAAGTTCCGCCTTCATTTTGATGCCTTTGTCCAACGCTTGCTGTGCGATAGAGGCCGCACGGGTCAAATCTTCATAGGAAGAATTGGTACAAGAACCTATAAGTCCCCATTCCACCTGAATTGGCCAATCGTTTTTGGTAGCCTTCTCTGTCATATCGCTTCCAACAGCTGTAGAGAGATCCGGCGTAAACGGTCCATTCAACAAAGGTCCAAGGTCTGACAAGTTAATTTCGATTACTTGATCAAAATACGTTTCCGGATCTGCATAGACAGCATCATCGGCAGTCAAATGTTCTTTCACAGTATTCGCGGCATCGGCAACATCGGCCCGATCCGTGGCGCGCAAATAGCGCTCCATAGATTCGTCATAACCAAAAGTGGAAGTGGTAGCTCCTATTTCCGCCCCCATATTACAGATGGTGCCTTTTCCTGTACACGATAGTGCTTTAGCACCAGGTCCAAAATATTCGACAATGGCTCCGGTTCCTCCTTTTACGGTCAATATTTCAGCAACTTTGAGTATGACATCTTTCGGAGCGGTCCATCCTGAAATGGTTCCGGTAAGTTTAACGCCGATCAATTTGGGAAATTTCAATTCCCACGCCATTCCGGCCATTACATCTACTGCATCCGCTCCCCCAACACCAATGGCGACCATACCTAGTCCGCCCGCATTCACCGTATGTGAATCGGTACCAATCATCATCCCACCGGGAAACGCATAATTCTCCAGCACTACCTGGTGAATAATACCAGCTCCCGGCTTCCAGAAACCGATACCATATTTATTGGAAACTGACTCTAAAAAGTCAAAAACCTCGGCACTGGTATTGTTGGCAGATTTCAAGTCGGCCGCAGCACCGCTCTTCGCCTGAATAAGGTGATCGCAGTGTACGGTCGTGGGCACTGCTACCTTTGGTTTGCCTGCTTGCATAAACTGAAGCAAGGCCATCTGAGCCGTTGCGTCTTGACAAGCGATACGATCCGGTGCAAAATCCACATAGTCCTTTCCTCTTTCAAAAGCTGTCGAAGGACTTCCTTCCCATAAATGGGAATACAAAATTTTCTCGGAAAGGGTTAGGGGTCGTCCGACTATTTCACGAGCCTTATCAACTCTTTCAGCCATCTTGGCGTAAACCCCTTTTATCATATCGATGTCAAATGCCATTCTATACGTTATTTTAAGTTACTTGATTTTCGTAAAATTAAGGAAATACCGATAGGAAATAAAATTTTGAGATAGGTTTCCTATGATTTTCAAAAATCTCCTATCAGTTGTTTTCTTTAATAGCAGAAATGCAACAAATACGTTATAAAATCGAATATTGTTCAGTCTACAAATATTGGCGCTCGGCTAGCCGTCATAAAGGAACTTTGGAATAATGCTATCAGAATGGTGTTATGCTGCATTTCAGTCTATTTAGTGAAAACAGGTTGACCTAAAATCTCCCAGTTAAGCAGTAGTATTCCAAATTTTAGATTTCAAATACCATTTACATACTACACAATTCGTACGAAATTATCATATCCAAAATAGCGTCTAACAGGATTTTATCTTCAGCTACTAAAATTGATCATTATCAATTTAAAATTTTCATCTAAGAAAATACTTCACACATGAAACACAATTGCATTATCAGTCATTTTTCCAACAACGTTATTTGTATTCAAATACTATTGTTCCTAAGAATCAGTAGCTTGGGAAACACTTTTCGGGCATCCTTTTTGATTTGAACGAGGCTATTTATTGAATTCTGTGACTCCAAACCAATTCACTTTAAAACCCTTCCTATATTACTAAAGATAGGAAACCGCATTTCTTTCTTTTCCTCAACGTTCCAAAGTGGCGAAATATCGGATATAAACTCTTTTACCGGGTCTTCTCCAGGATGTTGTTCAAGGTAGTTTTGAACACTGGACCAAGAATCTAAGTAGCCTTTAAAATGCTGTAGATCCCATTCTACCAATATATGTAAATCCTGATTGAAAGGGATAGGCTCAAAATCGAATGGAATTTCACGGTATGCGGTATCGATGTGTCGCCTTTCCGTATTCCAGTATGGTCCTATAATATTCTTATAAAAAAAATCGATGCGTTCGTTTAAGGTAGGATCGATTCTTAAAAGACCATACCCCCAAGCACCATATATTGCCCCCTTTTTAGCAACCCGTTTTACTTCTTTATGAAACGCATCAAAATCGAACCAGTGCAATGCTTGGGCCACTGTGATCAAATCGAAGGTATTGTCGTCAAAGCCGGTCTTCTCTGCCCGTTCGACCCCGTAAGTAATATTGGTTTTTTTGGGTGCATTACGTATTTGACCTTCGCTCAAATCTGTTGCACAAACCGCATCAAAATATTCGGAAAGCACCATCGCAACCTGACCGTTGCCTGTTCCACAATCCCAACAGCTACCGGTATTCTTAACATGTGCTAATAGCTGTGTGTAAAGTGCTTCCGGATATGTTGGTCGAAACTTTTTGTAAACGTTGGCCTGTTTTGAGAAATTGTCCAACGCTTTTTTCATGCTATCCTGATCTTTGTTAAAGTAATTGGCCGATCAGCTGTTCTTCAGAGATACCTTCGGCTTCCGCTTTGTAGTTTTTAATAATACGGTGACGTAAGATTCCCATGGCTACTGCCTGTACATCTTCTATATCGGGAGAAAACTTTCCATTCACAGCTGCATGGGCCTTCGCCCCCATAACCAAATTCTGAGATGCCCGTGGGCCTGCTCCCCAATCAATATACTGCTTCACAAAATCAGTGGCCGTGTCTAGATTGGGCCTGGTAGAATTTACAAGACGTACTGCGTATTCAACCACATTATCAGGAACAGGTATACGCCTAACAAGTTGTTGCACTTCTAAAATTTCCGCGGCATTGAACAAGCTATTCACTGTAGGCTCACTCGCATCGGTAGTAGATTTAACCACCTGAATTTCCTCTTCAATAGATGGGTATTTCAACTCGATCGCGAACATAAAACGATCTAACTGCGCCTCCGGTAAAGGGTAGGTACCCTCTTGCTCAATCGGGTTTTGAGTAGCCAACACAAAATAGGGCAAAGAGAGTTTATGCTGCTTCCCGGCGATGGTCACCGCCCTTTCCTGCATTGCTTCCAACAAAGCAGCCTGTGTTTTTGGAGGAGTCCTGTTGATTTCATCCGCTAGGATAATATTGGAGAAAATAGGGCCTTTAATAAACTTAAAACTCCTAGTTTGATCCAAGACCTCGCTTCCCAAAATATCACTGGGCATTAAATCGGGCGTAAATTGTATCCGTTTAAAATCGAGCCCCAACGTTTGCGCTATGGTATTTACCATCAAGGTCTTTGCAAGTCCGGGAACACCGATCAACAAAGAATGGCCGCCGGTATAAATCGACAGCAAAATCTGGTCGATCACCTCATGTTGGCCAACAATGACCTTGGCGATTTCTTGTTTTAGTGCTTTATGTTTTTGTACTAAATTATTGATTGCAGTAACGTCCGACATATTATTCCTTAACCCAATTATTAGCAAATTCACAATCTTTTCGAGAATCATTCACACTAATATAGGTATCCTCTATGTGCTTGTCCATCCATTTTTTAATGGCTTTATACTGCTTCTCGGTTTTTGCCAATTGTTGAATTTTGATGTAGTCTTTTGAAAAATCAGCCACGTGTTCGTCGTACCGGTTCGTTACCTGTAACAATTTATAGGACGGTCCGCCGCCTCGCTCATCTTGTTCCAAGATGGGGTTTGAGATTTCATCATCCTTCAAATTTCTTACTTGGTTGTAGAGCGTTGGATCCATTTTGGTGAGTTCAAAGCGCGAATCAAAATTAATCGGGTTCCGCAATTGTCCGCCATCAAACTTGGTTTCTTCCTCATCTGAAAAATTAAGGGCAGCTTCACCAAAAGTATACTTCCCGTCAAGAATTTGCTGCCGAATACTGTCGAGTTCGGTCTTGGCATTTTCAAGCGCTTCTTTCGAAATTTCCGGTTGCACAAGAATGTGACGTACATCTCGCTCCTGCCCACGAATCTTTTCAATAAACATAATATGATATCCGAACATGGTTTCAAATGGCTCCGAAACCTGCCCCTCGTTCAGGCTAAAGGCGATATCCTTAAATTCTTTCACATAGCCCGATTTTTTGGTAATCCCTTCAATAAGCCCTCCTTTAGACTTGGTAGGCCCTTGCGAATATAAAATAGCCTTTACACTGAAACTGGCATCATTGTCTACCACATCTGCCCGAATCTTATTTAACTTATCAATTACGGCCTGCACTTCTGCTTTGGTTGCCGTTGGCTGTTTTACGATTTGCGCGATTTCCAATTCCGCACCAAATACGGGACGCTCATTCTCAGGTATCTTATTAAAAAACTGTCGTACTTCTTCCGGAGTGATCTCAATTTCGGAAACAATTTCTTGCTGCATCTTTTCCGAAAGCATCCGTAGCTTATTGATTTTATAAAGTTCTTCCCGAAAACTTATTTCATCGGCCTTCCTATAATAACGAAGCACCTTTTGCATCGACCCTATTTGTTGAACGAGCGATTGTAATTGTCGTTCTCCGGTCGCATTCACCTCATCATCGGAAACCAGGATACTATCTTGTACGGCCTGGTGGGCATACAAGCGGTCTTCCATCAATTTACCCAAAAGACCACAACGGGTAATGTCTTCAATGGAGGCTCCTTGACTTCGAAGATCAATAAGTGTCTTTTCTATATCGGATTCTAAAATCACATAATCTCCCACTACGGCCGCAATCCCATCTAATTTAACCCGTTTAAAGGTCTTGACCGTATCTTTTCGAATATTGGTATCGGCTTCCACCAGCATTTCCGGTGCTTCTATCTGGGTATCCGGTATACTGTCGTTTACCTGCGCAGATACCACAACGGATCCTATCAAAAAATAAGCAAAAACAATATTATTCTTCATCCTGAGCATATACTTCAAAATCTTTGTCCTTAATGGCCTCATCTATAATTTCTGTTTCGAGTTTTCGTATGTAGTCTAACCTTCTGCGACTTAATAGCACCTGTTTTAAGGTAGGTTCAATATAGGAAAGTGGTGCTATATCATTGGTATTTAAAACATTGGTAATCTTGGCCAAATATACCCCCTTTGCATCCTCCATCTCAAAAAATTGTGATTTTTTTAAGTAACGATCCTCGTTTTTACGGGTTAGTGGCGGTATTTCTTCGATAACTCTGGCGGCCTGAATCCAAATAGAATCGTTAAAATGAAGTTTATTGAACTGTACGCCGATCGAATCGAGATAAGTGATATCATCTTCCTCAAACCGCTTTAGCTTTTTAATGACCTCATTTTTGTTCAAAAATTGTTTTGGCAAGGCTACATAACGTAGCTGTAGTACTTTCTCCTTAAGCCGAAAATTTTGTTTTTCAGAATTGTAAAATTCTTCCAATTGTTCCCCATTCACCAATGAATCGGCGCCCTGTGCTACCAGTGCCTCTTTGTACGCTCGGGTATACAGATCGGTTTGATAATTACTTACCAGATGGTCAAATTCACTTAGTTTATCTTCAGGCAAATTTATCTTTGCCTTTGTAAGCAATAACTGTTTGGAAGCCCAATTATTAATGAAGTTGGTAACAAGGGAAATACTATCCTCTTTTGACACGCCTTTTGTAAGCAATGGTGCTACATCCGATTTGTATAAATAGACCTCCCCTACTCGGGCCAAAGGTTCTTGGTCGGTCTGCTTTGAAAACATTCCCTCACAAGACGAAAAAAACAGGATAACCACAAGGGATATTCCTAAGAACATAAGGGATGAACTTTGAATCCTTGAAAATTGCATCTTGCAAAAATAGTAATTACGGCATGTTAACCAAACGGATACGACATTCGTTAACAGATTTTTACCATACCCATAGCACAAAGTAGCATAATTTAGTACATTCGTTCGTAGTTTCCATTTCGTTCCTTAATTATAGTAACTTGCAAGAAATGACCTTTTAAACCGCTCAATTCTCAAAAGCACATGGATCGAAAATTAAAACTGATATGGGATTTTATAGGACCTGCTGCCGCCAAAACGGCAGCACACCATGAAAAACATCTCAAAGAATTTATCGCGATGGAAAATTTACCACTGAACATTACCGGCCACGTTGATTTGCACGACATGCATAGTATTGCTTTTATGGTAGTGGCAGAATCCCAAATGATTGCTGTAAGGGATGCGCTTAAACCACATAGAGGTGAAGTATATGAAGATTGAAAGTGCAAAAAATATGAAATTACAAGATAAAGTACGCCTCTGGGTAGCTTGCGCAGTAACCCTGGCCGCGCTTCTTCCCTATGGATGCAATGAGCCCGAAAAAATAAAGAATCCGCTAGCTCATGTGCTAGCATCTGACAATGAAGCTATTCGTAAAGTGATGGATAGCGTAGCCCTCTATGAACTTCAAATTAGGTACACACAAATTGACAGAAGAAATGATAGTATTCTTTTTACCGACTATGATTTTCAAGTCAACGATCAAAACTATTTTTATCCTGCAAGCACGGTAAAATTCCCTACAGCTGTGTTGGCTTTGGAACGGCTCAATCAAACTGATTCGTTACAGAAAGAAACGCGCTTTTACGTGGAAGGCGATAGTATTGAAACCACTTTTGCCGAAAATGTTTCAAAAATATTCGCAGTGAGCGATAACCATGCCAATAACAGACTTTTTGAGTTTTTAGGGCAAGATGCAATTAACGAAACCCTACAGAACAAAGATATATCGAATGTACGCATATCGCACCGTTTGGGATACCATACCGACGATGTTACGACCCTGCCATTGATCATCTACCTCAATGATAGTACTACAGGTACCACCACCCCCACCATCAATATGGCCCCGAAAGCCTTGGCATTAAATTCCGTTTCAAAAGGAGTTGGTTTTTATAGCGATGACGAGCTTATAGAGGAACCTTTTGACTTCAGTCTTAAAAATCACTATCCGATCGAAGCACAGCACCAGGTTTTAAAGCGGGTCATCTTCCCTCAAAACTTTCCGTTGAACAAACGTTTTAATATTAGCGATACGCAACGAAATTTTCTATTATCGGCAATGCATACCTTGCCAAAAGAGGTGGGCTACGATTCGGAAACCTATTATGACAGCTATTGTAAATTTTTTATGTACGGAGATACCAAAGAAGCCATTCCAGATCATATCAAAATTTACAACAAAGTGGGTTTTGCCTATGGAACGCTGACCGACTGCGCTTATATATCAGACACCAAAAACAATGTTGATTTCTTGCTAACGGCGACCATTTTAGTCAATAAGGATGGTGTTTTCAATGACGACGTCTATGAGTATGATGAAATAGGAATTCCGTTTCTTGCTGCCCTAGGGCGGGAATTGCATGCCTACGAGTTAAATCGAAAAAAATAAGCGTATGAACAAGGTTCGTTTTGACTGTTTCACGAAGAAAATTTACATCAAAGCACCGCTCGATCGTATTTTTAACTGCTGGGCCACGAGACAAGGTTTAACATCTTGGTTTCTGAGTAGTGCTGTGTATACCGCAGCGAATGGCAACGAAAGAAGCCCTAATGAAAAGGTGCAACAGGGCGATTCATATTCTTGGGGATGGCATAATTGGGATGACAAGGAAGAGGGCCGTATTCTTGAAACCAATGGCCAAGATTTTATTAAATTTTCTTTTGGGGAGAACAGCAACGTATCCGTAAGACTTACTGATAAAGGGGACTCAGTGCTTGTAACACTGCTTCAAGATGAAATTCCGACCGATGAAAACAACACCTATAATGTCTTTTACGGGTGTAGCAACGGGTGGACATTTTGGCTTACTAATTTAAAAGCCTATTTGGAACATGGCATCGTACTGAATGAAACAGGAGTGAATCTGCGCGACGATCCTTTCGCCGGTTTTGAATATGTGAATATTTAACTTGAATGAAGAAAAAGGAGGCGACCGCAGTGCCATCATATGATTGGCTTACAGACCCGACCGTATTCAATATAGGTCAGGAGCCCCCAACTGCTTTCCGCACTTTTGAGATGCACTCCTCTGACCAGCTACTTTTAGACGGTGAATGGGCGTTTCTATGGAAGGATTCCAAAGGAGAACTTCCAAAGGATTTTCATGAGAATGGGTTTGATTATTCTCACTGGGATTCATTTTCCGTACCTGCGAATTGGGAAATCAACGGCTACGGAACGCCTATTTATGTAAACGACCGATATCCCTTTGTAAAAAACCCGCCCTTTGTCCCGGAAAAGAACCCTACAGGGGTTTACAAACGAAAGGTAACCATTCCTCCCGAATGGGCAGACAAAGAAGTTTTGTTAGAGGTGGGCGCTATCAAATCAGCTGCTTATTTTTGGATAAACGGTCATTTCGTTGGTTATAACCAAGACAGTAAGACAGCAGTCTTACTGAATATAACGCCCTACTTAACGACCGATATTGAGATTACCATACAGGCGTTTCGTTGGTGCGACGGCAGTTACTTGGAATGCCAAGACTTTTGGAGACTTAGCGGAATTGAACGATCGGTAAAATTGATTGCACGTAATCCCCTTCACATTGCGGATCACAAAGTGGTCGCATCATTGGACAGTAAGTTCGAACACGGAAGGTTAATGCTACGAACAAGGCTCAAAAATGGTTCGCAAAAAAACACAAGTGGTACCTTACAGCTGCAGCTGGCGAACGCCAATGGAGTTTCGATACAGCAGGCTGTGATACCCTATCTGGCAGAAACAGGTAAAAGTCTAGACATCGATTGGTCGATTACGGTAGGTGATGTAAACCCTTGGAGTGCCGAAACCCCCTATTTGTACCAACTTCATATAAAATTGTTTGATGGAGATCATCAAATTGACCATTTAGGTACTGAAGTAGGTTTTCGTACCATACAAATCCAAAACGGAAGACTTTTCATCAATGGTAAACCGCTGACCCTAAAAGGGGTGAATCGTCATGAACATGATGAACATACCGGACACGTTATTACCAGGGAAAGTATGGTTACAGATATTCTTCAAATGAAAGAATACCATATCAATGCCGTTCGTAACAGCCACTATCCCAACCATCCTGAATGGTATCGCCTTTGCGATCGCTATGGGCTTTATGTGGTAGATGAGGCCAATATTGAAAGTCATGGCATGGGTTTCGAAGAAGCAAGCTTGGCCAAGGATATACTTTGGCAAGAAGCACATCTTGATCGGGTAAAGCGCATGTATCATCGTAGTAAGAACCACTGTGCTATCATTATCTGGTCAATGGGCAATGAGGCCGGCAATGGTGTTAATTTTGAGGTGGCCTATGAATGGCTAAAAAAAGAAGATTCCTCAAGGCCCATACAATACGAACAAGCTATGGAAGCTTCCAATACCGATATTGTTTGCCCTATGTACCCAAGCCCTGCACACTTGTTCGAGTATGCCACGCAGCGCGGCGACCGCCCTTTTATCATGTGTGAGTATTCTCATGCCATGGGGAATAGCAATGGGAATCTCCTGGAGTACTGGGCGCTTATACGGGCACATGAATGCCTGCAAGGTGGTTTTATATGGGATTGGATGGATCAAGGCCTGGTTACAATGGCAAGCGGCAAAGAAGAATGGGGCTTTGGTGGTTCATTCGGACCCAACACCACTCCCAGTGATGGTAATTTTTGTATGAACGGTTTGTTATGGCCCGATCGCAAACCAAAACCGGCAATAGAAGAGGTAAAAAAATTGTACGCACCCCTACAAATCGAATTAATTGATGCGCTGAAAGGAATCATCCGAGTTAAAAACGAATGGCTCTTCACTGATTTAAAAGACTTCGACTTGGAGTGGCAACTCATTTCCGATCAAGGACCTTTGAAAAGTGGTGTTCTAAAAACAACAATTGGGGCAAATTCCGAAAGCCAACTAACCATTCCGTTAAGGCCGGTAAACCTCAACTCAAAACACCCTACATATCTTACCCTAACGGGATACATAAGGCAAGAGGTTCTTTCATTAAAAAAAGGATCCGTTCTAGGGAGCGCTCAGTTTTTAATTGGCCAGGCTACCAATGAACTTGCCTCGAAAAAAGAGAAAGATCCACCATTTGTTCCGGTTCAAAACGACGAGGTTACCCTATCCCATAAAGACGTACGTGTTAAGATAGCTTCCGATACCGGGTTGATCACTGGCATTTTCAAAGGGGACATCCCCTTCCTAACAGCGCCTATAACCCCGCTATTTTGGCGCGCGCCTACCGACAACGATTTTGGATGGGAAATGCCTACGGAATGCGCTTTTTGGAAAAAAGCAAGTCAGGAGCATCCGCTACAAACCCTTGCTAAAAGTGGCAATCATGTGCTCAGCAGACTGGCGTTGGGCGAAGGAAAGGCCGAAGTGCAATTCAAGTATCATTTAAACGAGGCCGGAATGCTGAAAATTAGTATGACATTGAACACTTTGGAACCCCTACCCACTATTCCACGAGTGGGGATTTATATGCGACTAGAGAACTCCTTTACCACGCTAAAGTGGTTTGGGAGAGGCCCCTTTGAGAACTACCCCGACCGACAGTTCGCTGCGCATATCAATTGGTATGAATCCACCGTTAATGCGCAATATGTACCATATGTATCCCCCCAGGAAAATGGAGCCAAACAAGAATGCACTAATCTAAAAGTGGGTACTGGTGAAAACAACGAACTTCATTTGCATAGCCCTCAAGCATTTGCTTTTAGCGCTCTGGAATACGGCCCTTGGCACTTAAGCAGATCTACGAGAGATGCACCCTACGCCCACGAATTGGTATCGGATGAGCAAGTACATATCTGCATTGATCATCAACATATGGGATTGGGCGGCATTGACTCCTGGCTCTCCAAACCACTGGACCAATATAGGGTACCGGCCAAAAAATATCATTTTAATATATTTATCAAGCTCACCTAACTTAAAAGTACCACTATGGAAAGTACCATTTCAAGTATTGACATTGGCATTGTAATCGGCTATTTTTTACTCGTACTATTTATCGGGCTTTGGATTTCAAGAAAAACCAAAACGGGAGAAGATTTATTTTTGGGTGGCCGTACGTTTGGGTGGGGCATTATTGGGCTTTCCCTTTTTGCTTCTAATATCTCAGGGTCTACGATCGTAGGGCTGGCAGGTGCCGCGTATACCACCGGTATCGTCAACTCGGTATATGAGTGGATGTCGGGTCTACCGCTGATCATCGCGGCCCTGATCTTTATCCCTTTGTACCTTCGCAGTAAGATAACCACCATCCCCGAATTTTTGCAACTTCGCTTTGATCGACGGTCGCAAAAGTTTTTCTCCATTGTGACGATTTTCAGTACGATTATGATTGAAACGGCAGGGGCACTTTATGCAGGTAGTTTGGTATTACAAACCTTCTTTCCGGATCTTATTATGTGGCAAACCTCCCTTGTTTTGGCCATTATTGCCGGAATCTACACCGCAGGGGGAGGCCTAAAAGCGGTGGTCTATACCGATGCCATTCAAGCGGTTATACTGATTGTTGGTTGTAGTATTATTACTTGGATTCTTTTTGGGAAATTAGATTACGACTGGTCACGTGTCGTGGCCTCCGCGCCTGAAGGGCATTTCTCAGTGGTACAACCGATCGATGATGAAGGACTCCCATGGCCAGGTCTTCTTATGGGCGTACCCTTCCTAGGCTTTTGGTATTGGTCGACCAATCAATATATTTTTCAACGGGTGTTAGGGGCACGCGATATGAAACAAGCGCGCTGGGGAGTTGTATTTGCCGGTTTTCTAAAAATAATACCCTTGTTCATTATGGTGATTCCCGGCGCCATGGCTATTAGCCTTTTTCCCGATATTGCAAATGGCGATGCGGTCTTCCCCACCTTGGTGACCAAGGTATTGCCGGTAGGACTGATCGGCTTGGTACTCGCAGGGGTGATTTCAGCAATTATGTCGAGTGTTGACTCTGCATTGAACTCCTCTTCTACCCTGCTGGTCATCGACTTTATCAAACCGAGAAAAAAGGAAATTACCGAAAAAGAAGTCGTAAAATACGGTCGTATTTCTACATTGATCTTCATGGTCGTTGCCGCCCTTTGGGCACCACAGATTCAGAATTTCACCGGACTGTGGGACTATTTACAACAGATGTTTTCGATCATTGTACCGCCCGTTGCCGTCATCTTCTTGGTCGGTGTTTTTTACAAGCGCGGGAATGGGGATGGAGCCTTTTGGACTCTGGTTTTGGGCACCCTAGCGGGTATTGCCCTATTCGTATTGGAACAGTTTGACCTATGGCATTTGCACTACACCATAAATGTTGGCCTTATGATTCTATTTTCTACCCTTATCTTTGTGATAGTAAGCAGCCTAACGCCCGCTCCGGACAAGGAGAAAATAAAATTGTTGACGTACCGATCTGAATTAATTACCGATGGTTTCGAAAACGTGCCATGGTATCAAAACTACCTCTATCAAATTGTGGTATTGGTGCTTCTGATTTTATGGATTTTGATTTGGTTATGGTAACAACGAAAAGTAGAAAGACGCTAAAAGAGAAAAATGCCAACTAGAATTAATAAATACCTCAGCGAGGTCGGTTATTGCTCTCGCAGGGCGGCCGACAAACTAATTGAACAAGGTAGGGTCACCATTAATGGGAA
>CALIIC010000137.1 GCA_938020445.1 uncultured Flavobacteriaceae bacterium
TTCCGCAAGTTTGTCTCTAGATAGCTCATTTGATTTACGAAGTGCCTTACACACCTCGCCAATCTTGACTTTCACATCTTTTATTGTAGTAATTTCCAACATATTGTACCAATATAATGGTTAAATATAGGTATTAAAATTCAAATTTACCATTATAACATCAAATATATATTTTGTAGTATTACTATTTTGAACTGTATCGTATAAAAGTAGAGAGATTCAACTTTAGTAAACTTTCGAGAAAAGTATTAAATATTGGTACTTTTCTCGAAAGTTTACTATAATCAATCCTTAGAATTTAATTTATACTCATTTATATGAATTTTCACACTCAGCTTGGATGAACCACCCAAAAATTTTTAAACTTTTGTTAAAAAGGGACGAATTCGGTGTCACTAAACTTTGAGGGTCATTTTAAGCCCTGTAAATACTGTAAAAATGAGAATATGGATAGTTGCTCTTCCTCCGCAAAAAGCCCCATTATCGTGCTGATGGCGGGGCTTTGTTTTTGCGGTTGACAGTGTATGCCTAGTTCGTGCGATTGGAATAATGCTCCTTTAAAAAAAATGGATCCCAGACCCTGCGCGGCCCATGGTAATGCATTAAATGTACTACGGGAGTAATGGCTAAGGGTGTTGTATATGTTGAGCTTCGTTGAACGGCGCTCTACAAAACAATAACCCTTTGTCGTAAGAGGGACAAAGGGTTTGTTTGTTTGTATCAGATAGCATCTTGTACTAGGCATGGTAATAACGTTCCCTGAAGATTTTTCCATCTTTCCATTCCGTGGCTACCGTTTGTTCCGACAATAAGGTGCTACCATCTTTTAGCTTTAGTTCCATTACAGCATCATAGAAAGAGAAATTTCCATTAATGGCATACTTGTATACATCATACCGAATGAATTCGGCAAGTTGATTGTCTATAAAATCTTGCTCAAATTTAACATTAAAGGCCTTTCCTTTTTTTGGCTCGGAATTCCCCTCTCTTAATTCCACATCTTCATGAAGATATGTGGTCATAGCTTCGATAAATCCTCCTTTTGCCAAAAGTTCGTGTACGTGTTTAAGGTTTTTTTCAATTGTGTTTTCCATGATGTTTTAGTTTTTAAATTAAGTATGGTACAAAGATGCTTCGATCGGGACGGGTAGAAAATGTAGGATGTTCCCTTAGTATTGTCAATTCTTCCTTCTCCCTGATTTGTGCGACGGAAAAAAGTAGCACTACTAAAACCGGAGTTATCATCTTATGCAAGGCCAACCCAAAAATGCAGGTCACCAATAGCCCCTATACCAATCATCTGCGCTTAGATGAAAATAAATGGTACGAAAGCCTCTTCAAATACCACTTCAAAAATGAAGCATAAAACCCATACCTTTATTGAACTTTAAAAAATGAGGATACGAATATGACAAAAGCCCTTTATATTGCCACTTTAGAATCCCATAGCGGTAAATCGTTGGTTGTACTAGGTTTAATGCAGTTATTACTGGGTAAAATGGCTAAAGTCGGGTATTTCAGACCAGTGATCGACGATATTAAGACCGGAGGAATCGACAATCATATCAACACCGTTGTTTCCCACTTTGGTTTGGATATTCGAGTAGAAGACGCCTATGCCTTGACCCAAAGCCAAGTAGTTGAAATGTTCAATGACGGAAGACAAGGAGATATCTTGGATGCCATTATTGCCAAGTACAAACAACTTGAAGAACGCTTTGATTTTTTGCTCGTCGAGGGAAGTGATTTCTCAAGCGATGGCAGCATTATCGAATTTGATCTGAATATCGATATCGCCAAGAACTTGGGCATTCCTGTAGTTTTAATTGATAATGGAAGAGGCAAAACACTTGAGGAATTTTGCGGTAATCTAGAATCTGCTGTAAATACCTATATTCAAAAAGAAATTGAAATTCTTGCCGTTGTGGCGAATAAGGTACGTCCTGAAAACGTAGACGTTGTCAACAAACGTCTGGCGACCGAATTGATGAATAAGACGGTCGCTTTTACGGTACCCAGGGTCAAAAATTTATCGCACCCTACACTCAATGAAATTTTAGAATCTCTAAATGGAAAAGTGCTTTTTGGCAAAGAAAGCCTAGACAACCAAACGGGTAGTTTTGGAGTGGGCGCCATGCAATTGCATAATTACCTTACCCATTTGCGCGATAACAGTCTAGTGATAACTCCAGGGGATCGGGCAGATATCCTTTTGGGGGCCTTGCAAGCCAACCTTTCTGATAATTATCCGGCGATTTCGGGGATTGTGCTTACCGGTGGCATTCTTCCAGAACCTTCTATCCTAAAACTATTGGAAGGTTTTGAAACCCATGTCCCTATCATTTCTGTACAACAAGGCACCTTTGAAGCTGCGAATTCGGTCGGGAATATCAAATCGAAAATTTATGCGGAAAGCAAACAAAAAATAGCCACTTCCATTGCCCTTTTTAATACCCATATCAATGGGGAATTTTTGCTAGAACGCTTAAAAACCTTTGAACCCAAGGGCCTAACTCCAAGAATGTTCCAGTACAATTTACTGCAACGTGCCAAAACAAGTAAGAAGCATATTGTGCTTCCCGAAGGAGAAGACGAACGAATCTTGGAAGCGGCAAGTGAGTTGAGTGCGTTGGGTATTGTTGCCATTACCCTTTTGGGAGACCGCGAAAAGATTGAAAAGAGGGCCATGCAATCGGGCGTTGATATTTCTCATTTGAAGTTGCTAGATCCTGCTACCGCCCCGAATTTTGAAAGCTATGCAGCTACCTTTTGTGAACTAAGGAAACACAAGGGCGTTAATATGGATGTCGCAAGGGACACCATGCTAGATGTTTCCTATTTTGGAACGATGATGGTCTATAAAGGGGATGCGGACGGAATGGTGTCAGGAGCTATACATACCACCCAACATACCATTCGCCCAGCGCTACAATTTGTCAAAACAAAACCGGGAATAGGCGTGGTGTCTTCCGTGTTTTTTATGTGCTTGGAAAATCGGGTCTCCGTTTTTGGAGATTGTGCTATCAATCCCAACCCTACCGCGGAGCAACTGGCCGAAATTGCAATCTCCTCCGCAGTATCTGCAGAAGCGTTCGGAATCAAGGCAAAGATTGCCATGTTATCCTATTCTTCGGGAAGTTCTGGCAAAGGTGAGGATGTAGATAAGGTAAGAAAGGCCACAGAAATTGTAAAAAGGACGCATCCAAATCTGCAAATTGAAGGCCCCATACAGTATGACGCTGCGGTAGATCCTTTGGTAGGTAAAAGCAAGTTGCCCGATTCTGAAGTGGCAGGAGAGGCATCAGTGTTGATTTTCCCCGATTTAAATACGGGTAACAATACCTATAAGGCCGTACAAAGAGAAACCGGTGCCTTGGCCATTGGTCCTATGTTGCAAGGTCTGAATAAACCTGTGAATGATTTGAGCAGGGGGTGCACCGTTGAAGATGTTTTCAATACAGTAATCGTAACCGCCATACAAGCACAAGAAAGTTAAACGACCATGCAGATTCTGATTATTAACTCAGGAAGTTCCTCTATCAAGTTTCAGGTAATCAACATGCCCTCTGAAGAAGTCATTTGTAAAGGGCTTGTAGAACGTATTGGGCTAGACGATGGAGAATTGCATTATGAAGCAAAAGGTACGTCTCATTCGGAGATACGGTCTTTATCCAATCATGAAGAGGGATTACAGGCAATTACAAATGCGCTGATGCACCCCCAAATGGGCGTTTTGAAACAGCCCAATGAAATTGACGTTGTTGCGCATCGCGTCGTACATGGTGGCAATCGCTTTGACCAACCCACCAGAATAGATGCGGCGGTTTTGGCCGAGATTGAACGCTTGGCTTCCTTGGCACCGCTTCATAACCCTGCCAATGCAATAGGAATAAAAGTAGCTGCCAATACCTTTAAAAGTGCAGTGCAAATTGCCGTTTTTGATACGGCTTTCCATCAGACCCTTCCCGAAAAAGCATATCGGTATGCGATGCCTAAGATGCTTGCCGATAAACACCATATTCGGGTATATGGCTTTCATGGTACCAGTCATAAATATGTGTCGGAACAGGCGATCACATATCTGAACCAACCAACAAGTAAGCTTATTAGTATCCATTTGGGAAATGGCTGTAGTATGACAGCCGTGAAGGACGGTAAAAGTGTAGACCATTCCCTCGGGTTCGGACCTTCCAATGGTCTTGTTATGGGTACTCGAAGTGGCGACATCGATCAGTCGGTGGTTTTCTATCTTATGGACAGCTTAAATATGTCGTCTCAAGAAGTAAATCAATTATTGCAAAAACAAAGTGGCCTTTTGGGGCTTACCGGGTATTCTGATTTGCGTGAAATCCAAAAGGAAGCTGAAGAAGGTAACAAGGATTGCCAGTTGGCGCTTGCCCTGACCTCGTATCGCATCAAGAAATTTGTCGGAAGTTATATTGCGGCGCTCAATGGAGTGGATGCGCTGTTGTTCACAGCTGGAATTGGCGAAAATTCAAGCAAACTTCGCGCTATGGTCTGCGAAAATATGGAAGCCTTGGGAATTCAAATTGATAGACATAAGAATACACAAAGGACAGCTTCTATTTTAGAAATCCAAAACGACGATTCCAAAGTAAAAATTCTTGTTATTCCTACCAATGAGGAGTTGGAAATTGCAAAGCAAAGTTATTTGCTAATCCAAAATTAGGGATTGCCGCACTTAGGGAAACGTTCTAAGGCGGCGGCGGGCGCTACAGCACCTAGGAAATAGTTTTGTAAATGGAACCCTTGGCGGCGGAACCGTAGTTTGATACTTACTGCAGATAATTCTTATCAGCTCGGTACTTTTTTTACGAAGGATTTAACCATCGGGTTATATGACTATGGTCCCGAATAAGATTCAAAAACGGATGTTTCAAGAGACCTTTGTACATCAAAAAATACTTTTCAAACAAAGTAAACGAGCCGCTTATGTAGGTAAGAATGTAAGCTGATTTCAATTTTTGGAAATCTAAAAAGAGGTAAACCCATAAATATGAAGAAAGCGAAAAAGGCAGTAATGATAATTTCAACTGCTTGAAAAATAGGATATTGGATGTTTTTTTGGCCCTTGGTGAATCGTTCGGTCGCCCTTTGCGGAAACGGTATTTAAATTTTTTTTTGTTTTGATTGGGGGAAAAAGCCTATTCAAGATACAATGGGGTAGGGAAGGATAATGTCTCGTAAGCAATGCTATAAACACCTGATTTGATTTTAAGTGCAAACGGCTCAATATGAAAGGTCAATGGTACCGAATGTTAGCGTGTTTTACAGTATTGTTAGTATGTGGTAAGCGGCTTTCAAGCTTTTCCTAAGCGAACATATAGGATTTCAAATGGTATTGAATGTTGCTGCTGCGGGACTTTAAGACCAAAAATTAGAATTATCGGAGATACATAAAAATTTCAAATAAGTATAAAACAACAACAACATAACAATGAAGAAAATTGAACCTTATAGAAATATAGATGAAGCCATAAAATCTTTGGATAATGGAGGGCGGTTTTATAGCAATGTGATTAAAGCAAATGATGGGGTAATCAATCAAGCAGAGCTTGAAAGAATTGGAGGAGGAGTAAATGACAAACAAGAAATGATACTCTTGTTCGAAATGTCGATATCCAAATTGTCGGAAGCCGATAAAGCATCATTGTTTTCAAAGTTAGACAGTGACGCAATGCAGATTTATGAGGAATTTAAGCCGCAAGAATTAAATACTGACGATGCGGGTGAAAAAGGGAAGTTATCGAAAAACGCAATAATAACAGGTACTCCCAAATTGGTAGATTTTGATGCAAATCTTAATTGGTCGGTTCAGTTTCCAAAGGAAATAGGGAACATAACAACGATGGTAATAACCCCATTGATCAAAGAATATCACGTATACGAATTGGAGGATGAAGAATCAAATGAAACCTTCTTGATCGCCCATAAACATGGTACTGAAAAACTTTCGAACAGAAGAGTACGTTTAGGAGGTGTAATAAAAGAACTGCGAAGAACGAGTAATGGCGCTGGTTCGAAGGGGAAATTCTTAGAAACTATGTACCATTTTAGGTCTTAAAATAACAAGGATTGGAGCAAAGGAACTGGATGAATGAATAAAGAGAAAATTGTAATAGTTGGTTTCGGCACTTTGCTGCTTCAAGAATCACTTGGGGATACCGTTGCGGGCGACCGACCTAAAAAGCTTACTCCAATTATTGTCAAAAATTACAGAAGACTCTTTAATTTACTCCCCGACCATTATGAAGCATCTAATTTTTTAAGAACAGATGGAACCGAGATAGGTGCTGCCAATATTGAACCGGCAGAAGGGGCTCATTTTAATGGTGTTTGTTTTAGCGTAGTTAAAAATGAGTTAGAGAATCTAGATAAACGAGAACGTTATTACAAACGGTCTATTGTTCCTTACAGTGATTTTGTCACAGGTGAAGAATTGGGTATGTGCCATGTATATGAGTCTCCACTTGATGCCCGTTGGTTGGTGCGAAACACGGATGATTTATTACCGTTGTGGAGAGATATTGTTTACGCTAGGGTGGGTGCCTATCGAATTAGCAATGCTTTTGGAAAGATGTACGACGCAACAACTTATTTGGCCGATGGTAAAACACGGATGATCAATTATTATAAAGAATACATCAATGCGTTGGAAAATCTAGAAGCGGTTCGGCGAAAGTATCAAAAATAGATTACCACTTTACCTAGGCCGCCGAACCATAATAGTCGAAACGTTCATCAGAAACGGTATTATCCAAAATGAGGGAAAAGGACTTTTCATTATATAATTCAAAGTTTAACATTAAGGTAAATGGCGGACATATTTGGAAAGCTCCGACCCGAAAGGAATCCGGAGGGGTCTTGACCCTCAATGAAAAGGAAAAAAAATTAGAGGTATACCTACACCCCGAAGATGATTCTACAGTTGTTTTAGACGCTCTTTTTGACCTCATTAAGACAAAGAGTTTTTTCGATTATTTGATGTTGCAAATATGGAAAAGGCTACCTTCTTTAGTGTTGTTGATTCCAATTGCCTTAACAATCACTTTTATAGGGTTTATAACAATTTGGGGAGATCTGGTTATCAATTGGTTTTTCTTGGGGGAAAACTCAAATACTGTTTTTGGAATTCCCATGAACGAGTCTGCATTGCTTTATGCAATTTTGGCCGTTATGCTGATCTACTTTTTTCCGGTGCTTTTTACTGGGGAACAGGGAAGTTTTATTGAAGGCTTGAACAAGCGCTTTGCAAATCGAGAAGCATTGCAAAAACGATTTGGTCTTTTAGTAAAATATTTAAGGACGAAGGGATATATTGAGACAGTGGAAATATGGAATCCGGATTTGGGAAATCAATTACACGATTGGGTGGGAAAGAGTTTGATTCCCTCCTTTTTAAGTCATAGAATACAATTAAACTTACAAGTACGAATAGACGAAAGGCGATTTGTTGAAAACTATTTTCATAGTAAGACAAAGGAAGATCTTGAATGGCAGGAAATGGAAATTGAACAAGATGAGTTTTTTGCAGAGCCGATCGCATATGAATATCTAGAATCATGGGAAAAGACCCTGTTGGCAGTATATGTTTTTGCCTCCACCGCCAGTTTGACCCCACGGTGGCATCAATCGCACGATACTGAACCCGTAAAGGGCTTGAAAAATGTGGTTTCGATGCGTTTGGTCAAGGTTTTGATGAAGCAATTTGCTGAACGCTTGTTTTCTCAGGAGGATTTAACCAAATTGGTTTCGCTGGATTTGTTTTCTAGTAGATGTGTCAACGATTATGCCCTGTTGATTCCTGCGATGCAGTATACGAAAGACGTATGGGCTATTAGTGAAAAAGTCGTTGCTTATGAAAGAGAAGAAGTAGCCAAGGAGATGAAGTTCATGGTCTCCTACCTCCAAACGAATATTGCTGAAGTCATTGATCTTTTAGATGACCCCGTGGCTGCAATTAAGCTGTGTTGTATTCAAGAAACTGAAAGTATTTATAACGAAAATAGATTGATCGGGATTCGTTTTTTTGTCGAGGCGATCAACGGGTCTGAGCAATACAAAATCTTAAAAAAATATTGGAGTACCGTTGTAGGGAACCCTTCAGATGGAAAGCACAAGAACAACGATGTGTACCGCGTTATCGGATTGGATTCTTTGTTGAAGTTGGCCACTAATTTTGAACGTGCGGGCATGTATGACAATGCGTACCATGCCTTGGATTATATTGAACAGGTATATCCATTTAGAGGTAAAATAGGAAAGGCACGTATAAAAGAACGTCAGGGGAACTACAAACAAGCGGTGAGCGCAATGTTGAAAATCAGGGAAGATTGGAAATATGAGAAGTTAAAACTAAAAGAAAGATCAATCATAGATTTGAACTTGGATATTTCTTGGGTTATTACAAGTGGTCGTTTGGTTGATTATCAAACCATTGGTAGGGCAGTACTGGCCGATGCAGAATCCTTGTTGTATACGAATTTCGATACGATCCGAAATAGTGATCAAACCATTCGTATGTATAATATATTGGCCAACTATGAAGAATGGGAAGGGAAACCTGAGCGGGCCATAGTGAACTATGATCGGGCTTTAAAAATACCTGGAGTCCATCGATCCGGATTAAGCAATCTGCTGGTCAACAAAGGCATCGCATTGCGACAAATAAATGAATTGGAAGCGGCAGCCTCATGTGGGGAACAGGGGGTTGAGATTAAAATGGCAATAGGTGATACAGATCAGTTGCCTATCGCATTGCATAATTTAGCACAGACGTATATTGAATTGGCCTTTTCCATTGAAGCTAGAGCAGCTAAAATACAGTATCTTAAAAATGCATTGAAACATGCTCGAAAAGGGTTGGAAATTCAGAACCAAACGGGTTCGGTAAAGAAACGGGGACAGCTGCTGGCAGAGCAGTTTATAAGTGAATATCAGCTTTCGATAATCCAAAGTAATGGACAGGAAAAGAAAACGATGCACAGTTTAAAAATGGTCCAAGACTGGATTCAAAATCAATCCGAGTTGGGGAAAATCAATACGCATGATTGTAACGTACTGCTAAAGGAACTATTTGGGCTTCTCGAGGATACGACCTTTACTAGCCTTCAGGATGTCATGAACTGGTCATTGCTACCACTCAAAGAAAAGACGCCATAACAAAATTGCCTTTCAATCGTATGCGAAGGGCAAGTTAGCCGTTTTCTCAATAAAAAAAGGATGGTCATAGCGACGAAATCAATAAAATTTTGCCAGGGTAATCATCAATACCGCCAGGAAAAAGAAAGGAAAATACACCGCTTTAAAAATCTGATTTTCATTAAAATCAAAAATATGCGTTTTGTTTTTCGCATAGGTAATGAGGTTCCAAGTAGTAATGATGATCATGAAGTAGGTTACAAAATAGAAGTACTCCATGTAGATTAGATCTGCTGTAATAATTTCTTTTCTAAGATCGATATGGGAAAAAATCAACACGAAGAAAAAAGCCGCCATCGCTTCGATAATCCCCTGTCTTTCCTCTGACTTTGCACATGCGATCAGTAAAATATACATCATGATCAATACCACAAATATTGGTATCAAATAGGTGACAAAGGTATTGAGCAGTATACGCCTGAGGTCTATGTTATAATGCAACACGGGAACTTCTTCAAACAGGGCCTTGGAACCATAACCAAAATCAGTATCATAGGATTCTACCGAATAGTTGTAATAGCTTTTCATAATGTTGTTCCCAGATACGGTAACGTTTTGATTAAGTCCCGGTTTCTTTGTGGGGTTGGTGAATTCATAGCTTGCTAGATCAGGGGTAAACACCAAATGGTCTTCATTACTGATCGGAACGATATCCAAACTGATATGTCGTTTGTCAAAAGGGAAATTTTCGTAATTCAGATATTGTTGTAGGGTTACGCGAAAGTCCCAACTAATGAGGAGGTAATTCGGTTTTCCGGCAATGCCCTTTATTTCTTTACGGGAAACTTCTTCAACGAAAGATGCTTCGGCAAAGGGAGATGTTTGTGGCAACCGAAACCCTTCGGCAACGTTTTCAACCAGTTCTAAAGGATACTTTTGCCATATTCTGCCACCGATATTGACGTTGTAACTGTTTTCAAATGCCATGCGCTGTATAAACAGTCCTGTTGGTATAGGTATGCTTTCAGGTAGTTTAAGTTCCCTTCGTCTGGTCTGCTGTTTGTTTATAAAGCTGCCAAGGCTCGAGACATCGGCTATTGGCGGACTTTCATCCGCATGGACCCTTCTGCTACCGGTGTGTTCCAAGTAGCCGATTAAAAGGATATTAAAAATTAACAATACGGTCGCTAACAGGCTCAATTGCCAAATTTCTCGCCGATCTAAATAGTCCTTATTGAAATAAATAGCAATGATGATTAACAAAAAAGCGGAGAAAAACAAGGTTAGCTTAATATACCGATGGTTCAAAGGCGCCTTACTGCCCAACAGTTCGTTTTTAGAGAATACAAGCCCAATACCCCAGTTGTTGGCAGGTATTTTATCATAAAAAAATAATTCGGTATCGTTGTTATCATCCGATGAATACTCGACACTTCCTGATTTTCCATTTAAAAGCGCCTCATAGGCCGATTTTAAAACAATATTCCCTTCGCTTTTACGGGTCTCCCGCAGGTTGGTGGTGCCAATGTAATCGTTTACAGGGTGCGAAAGGTAGGTGCCTTCCGTAGAGGTTATGAGGCCATAGCCTGTTTTTCCCAAGCTAAGCGATAGGATCAAACTTTTGAAACGACTGGCAACAAAGCTCATCGTAATAGTTCCTTTTACTTTTCCCTTATTGGGCCCCGAGGTATGATAAAATGGAATCCCATAATCAAAATACCAATCTTTTGCTGCCTTTGCGTAATAGGGTTCCACCCATTTGGCACCCTTGTCCCGCACGACGGTATACCAGGCTGTACCGTCAATGGTATTGTCCGTATAATCATAATTGTCACCAACATAGAGGTAATCAGCTGTTCCCTTGTTGAAATAGGGACAAAATAGCTTTCGGTCCTGAGCGAATGCATATGGCTCGTAACAAGCTGTAATCCCTTGGAGCGCAGGGATTTTAAATGAAGAAGCTTTGATGATTTTTTCGATTTCTTCCTGACTATAGTCATTTGCGCCAAAATCTTCAGCCAGTTTTTTTCCTTCATCGGCAATATTGGAAAGGATGCTATCAACTTGCTCTTTAAGAATAGTCATTGTGGTTAACCCCTTTTCTTGAACGATGCGATTTCTTTCTTGATTAAAGGAGTACAGCTCGTAGGCATGATAAGCAGTCGCAGCAAATAATAATACAGCAATGGCGTAAAGTAGTTTTTTGACCATATGTATAAAAATCAAGATTTGAAGTTGCTATCAAATTCGAATACCATATGTCTTAGTAATGCAGTTCTGAATTGCGTGTATGCTAAGAAAGATATGTCTTTTTCTAGTGTGTATGAACTAAATATACGCTGTTTTGCGAAAATCAATACAAGGATGTTCTTTATTTGTTGCCTGTAACCTAAAAAAAGAATGGATTGGATGTAGGTATGAGCAGGACAGGCTATCCGATAGGATGGCAGTAAGACAAATCAACCAATGGCTTTTTACCATAAAAATTAAATAAGTGACCATTAAAGATGGTTTTTTCCGCATATATTTTTTAATATATAACATATCATATATATTTATATCATATAAAATAAAATAATGAAATTCATTACTTCGAAAGAGACCATCTTTTACCAGCTTGAGAGAGCTATAAAGCTATACCGTAAACTGGCCCAGGAGCAAATTGATCAAACGGGGTACGATATCACCTTGAATCAATTAATTCTCTTAATGGAGTTGTCGAACCGTCCCGAATCCTCACAGGTGGAGCTTTCCTCTTTGGTTTTTAAAGACTTTGCTTCTGTCGCAAGAATGACCGATTTATTGGTTCATAAAAAGCTGCTCTTGCGGAGTGAAAATCCCGTGGACAGGCGCAAAAAAGATTTAGTGCCTACCAAGAAATGCCAAAAAATGATAACCAATCTTAAACCCGTAATCGAAAATTACAGAAGATTGGCTTTAAACGATTTTTCGATGAAAGAGGTGCAACAACTTTCTAAATTACTAGAAAAATTTTCGGACAACTGTATGCATACGGTCATTGAAAAAAAAGATGAATAAAGGTTTAAACCTATTGAAAACTACTAAAATATTCTGAATGAAAACATTTTGTTTTGGTGCTCTTGGCAATATCCTACTACTGTTCTATGTTGGTTTCCTTACTTCTGTGAAGGCGCAGACTCCAGAGCTCACAAAGGATTATAAAGATCGAACGATACAAACGGTTACTGAACTTCTTGTGAATTACTATGTATTTCCCGAGGTGGCCAACAAGACCAAGCAATATGTAAATCGGCTAAATGAGCAGGGGTATTTTCAAAAATATCAGGAACTCGATTCATTTGCACTTGCACTTTCAAGGAGCATCTACAAAATCACGGGTGACAGACATATATCTGTTGATAGGCCTATGGTTTCCAATGGGACCTCTATTGAAGCCAGTGAAATGAATCGTTGGATTAACGAGAGAATGGGGGAAAGGACGTTTTTTAGAAAGTTCAATGCCAATTTCAAGGAAGTAACAAAACTTGAGGGTAATATCGGCTTCCTAGATTTAAGGGGGTTCTACGGTCTTGACTATGGTCGTGAAACTGCTGACCATATCATGTCATTGTTGTCAAAATCGGATGCTATTATCATCGACCTGCGCTACAATTCTGGCGGTAGGGGAAGTATGAGCGATTACTTGTTGAGTTATTTCTTTGAAGAACCTGTTATTGCCTCTGAAACTATTAAAAGAGTAGGGGATACTTTTGAAAAGAAAACCAATCTATCTGCCCAAAAGATTGGAGGTAAACGAATGCCAAACATCCCATTGTTTATTCTGACAAGTACGAAGACTTTTTCTGCAGCTGAGGGGTTTGCCTATGCCTTGAAAGCATATGATAGAGCCATAATAGTAGGGGAGAAAACCAAGGGGGGAGCGAACCCGGGCGATCTGATCCCTGTCAATGACGAATTGCAGATTTTTGTTCCGGACGTTTCTGTTACCCATCCTTTGACTGGAGGTTCTTGGGAAGGAACGGGCATTGCCCCGGATATTCAAATAAATAGCGAACAAGCATTGGATACGGCTTTGGTATTGGCCAGGGAATCTGCCAAAAAGTTCAAACGTCTGCATGATGCGAAAGCAACAAAGCTTTTGAAAAAATTAGATAGTATTCTTACAAATTTTGATTCCAACCAATCAGGAACCCCCATATTGGATGCCTATTTGATTTGCAGGGATAATGACCTGATTTTCGAAGAATGGGAAATCAATTCGTTGGGGAACCAGATGTACCAACAGGGAAGAAACGAAACCGCAACGGCTATTTTGAAAACAAATACCGTGTTGTATCCGGAAAGTCCATATGCTTTTAATAACTATGCGGAAGTGTTACTTAAAATGGGTAGGCCAGAAAAGGCGATACCAATTTATAAAAAGGCGCTGGCCGTTGCCAAAGAAACCAACCATCCTGATTTGAAAATTTTTATAGAGAATCTAGAAAAATACAAGAAATAGCCAGAAGGTTAATTTGCTTGGAAATATGCTGTTTTAAGCAGGTGCGAAGCTACTTTGAATATGTAGTAGGAATGGGTAAAATAGTACTATTATTCTTTTTTTGTGTACTTCTCTTCCAATTTTTTACAAATACGCTATCAAGGCATTGTCGAAAATGTTGTTGTTTATCCTATTTTCGATTCGGACATGCACTCTGACCGCATTTGGCATGTAGTAGTCGGGATTACGCATAAAACTTCTCAAGAATAAGTTTCGAGACGCTTCCTGTATTTTGCTTTGACTTTTCACATCATTCAAAAAAGCCATGTTTTGCCTATGAACAACAGCAGGGGCTTGATTGATCTTTTTATAGCAAACGTTCATATCGTTGTTTTTTTTAGTATTAGTTGGGGGAGAACCCACGTTTTGAATACATGGATAAAGGAGCTTTCAACTTTTAGGCTCTATACCAAAAAACAACGCTATGAATTCTCGACGCTATGTTGTCTTGTATTCCATGACACTCTTGCTGAGTGCTTCATTACTTTTTGTGATTCAGCCCATGTTTTCAAAAATGATTCTACCACTTCTTGGTGGAACACCACAAGTTTGGAACACCGCGATGCTATTTTTTCAACTGCTATTGTTAGGTGGGTATGCATATGCCCACATAACCACTAAGTTTCTAAATATTCGTAAACAGGGTATTCTGCACATAATGCTATTGCTCTTGTTTTTTCTTGTTCTTCCAATTGCCATACCAGATGGTTGGGTACCGCCTGTTGAAAATGACCCTACCTTGTGGCAACTTTCGTTAATGACCATTACTATCGGAGGGCCCTTTTTCGTGCTTTCCGGAAGCGCCCCTATGTTACAGCACTGGTTTTCCAACACCGAACATAAAGACGCACACAATCCTTACTTTCTGTATGGAGCGAGTAATTTGGGTTCAATGACAGCTTTGCTTGCATATCCCATAATAATAGAACCTACGATGACGCTAGGTCAACAATCGCATTACTGGATGTATGGATACATTTGCCTACTACTGTTGGTACTGCTTTGTATTCGTATGGCATGGAAGAAAAGCGTGAAAACCTTAAAAGAACAGTCTACGGTAAAGGTCGAAACCATCACCTGGGCACGACGATGGAAATGGCTCTTTTTAGCTTTCATTCCCTCCTCCTTGATGTTAGGGGTAACTACATATATCACCACCGATGTGGCCTCTGTGCCCTTGCTGTGGATTATTCCCTTAGCTCTTTATGTTGGGACCTTTATTATCGTTTTTGCTCGTAAAACGATAGTTTCTGAAGAAAAAATAATTGATAATTTTGCCTACCTGTTGATTTTTACCCTACTATACCTAATGCTTGGAGGGCCTACTGGAATCATCCTGGTTCCTTTCCATTTAGCTTTATTTTTCTTTGGAGCGCTGGTTTGTCATATGGCATTGGCTTCTTCAAGGCCAAATGCGGAAAACTTAACAGAGTTTTATCTTATAATGTCTATCGGTGGTGCTTTAGGGGGTGTTTTTAATGCCTTGATCGCTCCCAATCTTTTTGTCATTCCAATAGAGTATGCATTGGTGCTGGGAGCTGCTGCCTGTATGCGTTTTGTGAATGTAAAACAACAAAAGACGCATCCTCTTTACATCTTATTAGGACTGGTGGTAGTTGGTGCAGTGACCTGGGGTATTCGGATAGAAGCTATGTCGATAAAGATACTATTGGCTTTCGTGGCATTAGTGGGCTTAGGCGCGTCCCTAAAAAAGCGATGGGTTTTTGGAACAACCATTACTTTGATACTTCTCATAGCACCACCTGGGGATATCTGGGACCATTTTTCCAGGGATGTCATTCACCATGATCGTAACTTTTTTGGTGTGACACGTGTAATCGATATGGAAGATGATTTGCGGACTTTTGTGCATGGTACGACAATCCATGGGACCCAGTCGCTGAATAAAAAATATGAATATACCCCCTTGGCTTATTACGCAGCGGAAAGCCCCATCGGAGATATGTTTTCATTTGTAAGTCGGCAAGAAGGAAACCAAAAAATTGGTGTTCTGGGGCTTGGAGTAGGGGTAACCGCTTGTTATTACAAAGATGGCCGGAGTTTCGATTTTTATGAGATCGATCCCAGCATTGTTGCCATTGCTGAAAACCCTGATTATTTTTCATTCCTATCTGGCTGTGGAAGCCCGTATACCGTTGTTCAAGGAGATGCCCGGTTAACATTGGCTACTAAAAAAGATGCCGTGTATGATTTCATTTTGGGCGATGCGTATAGCTCGGATAATATCCCAATACACCTAATAACGCTTGAAGCAATCGAACTCTATTTGCAAAAACTAACTCCAAACGGCTTTCTTGGGTTTAACATCTCGAATAAATACCTTGATATTGAACCTGTACTTGCCGAAATTTCAGAGGAGTTGAACCTTCCCGGGTATGCAAAATTAACTTGGGGCGGTAAAATTGAAGGCACTGAGATACAATATAATGATACACATGGCTTTGCTTTTGCAAGGAATAAGGAACAGGAAGACTTTTTACTCGCGAACGGCTGGTCAAAGGCTAGAAAAAGAAAAGGTGTAGATGTATGGACAGATAGCTTCTCGAATATCATCGGAGTTATTGGCCCATTTACAGCAGGGAATCGAATGGAAGAACTGCGCAGAAAAGAAAAGAGTGATACCCAAGAGTAACATAGGAATTTTAATATGCATAGAATCATCTAGGGTTCATTTGAACTGATTGCATAACAAAAAAGCCATCGCTTTACGCGATGGCTTTTCAAACTATTTTAGAAAATCTTATTCCTTGATCAATTGTTCCGTACTATAGAACTTTCCGTTCACAAACGTTTGTAAGTAATATGGACCAGGTCGCAAATACCTTCTAAAGTTCAGTCGCAACTTGGAGTTCCCTGCTGGTACATAGGCGCGTTCTCGTTTTATCAATCGTCCGTAACTGTTAAAGACCAAGAAACGAACCTTCGAATTTTTAGAAACCGTTAAATCGGCAATCACATAGGAAGTAAACGGATTGGGGTAAGTTTCCAAACTGATGGTATTTCCGTTCGAATCATCACAAGCACCAAGCGTAGCGCCATAGTGTAAATAATACCTTGCGGCCCTTTCCGATACGCACAACGTTCTTCCCCTAAAACAAATCTGAACTTTTGCACGTCTTCCATTTCCACATTCCACATCAATTACGTCTACTGCTATGGTCGCTTCGGCAGTACATCCATTGCTGTCGGTTACCGTTACGGTATAGGTTGTAGGTTCTTCTGGGCATACTTGCAAGCTTTCGGTAGTTGCCCCATTGCTCCACGCATAGGTAAATGGCGCGACCCCACCTTCAATACCAGTAACCCCGATGGTTGTGCATTCCTCAGGGCCGTATCCTGAATATACAGTGGCTGCATCGGTCACCGAAACCACGATTGCTTCGGGTTCGCTAATTGTAACAGCACCTTCTAATGCAGTTCCCGTTGCATCGGTTACCGTTAGTGTATACGCGCCTGCGATAAGTTCAATGGCAGTCTGTTCCGTTTGTCCGTTGCTCCAAAGGTACGTATACGGCTGTACGCCGCCCATGACCAGGGCATCTGCAACACCATCGTTTGCTCCATTACAGCTGGCATTTGCGATAACCAAGGTTTCCAAGGTCATTTCCGCTATTAGGAAACGCGCAGAAACTGGAAAGTGATCTGAAACGGTGCTGGTATAGTCATTGTCGTAAAACTCATAGCCTACGCTCACCGTTTCTTCGATATAGGTAGGCGCTACTTCATTGGATACGAGAATATGATCGATCATGTTCTCACGAAAGGCAAAAGAGCGAAAACCGCCCTCGCTGAGCTCGGCACTAAGTATATCGTAATTGGTGGTGTCAGCAACATATACCGCGTAAGAACTAAGTGTTCCGTCGATATCGGCAACGGTTTCATCCACATCATCATTAAAATCACCCAACAGGATCAAATTGGAATCAGAAAACTGCACATCCAAGCTGTCTTTTAAGACTTCCACGTCATACTTACGCATATCATAACGCTCTTGCGGACTACTGCCACTATTTGCCCTTGCATGCAACGCTACCATATCAAAACGTTTGCTGGCCCCGTCAACGGTAACATCGGCTGTCATTAAGAAAGGGAGTCTTCCACTGGCGTAAAATCGTGTTCTATCTTCGACGGGATAATCGGTCAAGGCCGAATCGTCCCCACCGTTGTATAGCGGATGAATACTCTCTAAAAGAGGACGTGTTTCAACAATTGAAACCGTATTGGTGTTATAAACAAAACCGACCTTTTGTTGCATGCCATCCGTAGCATCGGGCCTAGAAGTAGCCGGGGATAGGACATAGGCATAGCCCGGCAGGCTATTGATCAGTTCCTCAAACAAAGGCACATCTACAATTTCCTGTACGGCAAAAACATCGGCTCCGATCGCTTCGAGTACCGTTCGCACACTGTCTCTTTGAATCGCATCAGACATGGGGTTCCCCGCTGCAGGGGAGTTCGATTCTTCACCGAACCACTCAATATTCCAAGTAACCACATCAAAAGTCTTGTCTTTTTCGATATCCACCGTACTCCCGATGGGTATGTAGGGTTCGGCGCATGCTAGATCATCTTCTGATCGTGGGAGTAATTGGTAGGTCTCGAAAAAGCGACCTACCACACCGATTACTTCGGGGCAGCTGGCGGGCTGTCCCAAACCTACGATAGCCGCAACATCATTGTCGATTCGTATTTGCCCATCACCACTGCTGTCGGAAAGGGTATAGTTTGAGTTACCAAACAGAATGTCCCCAGGTCGTGGGAAGGTTGGACTTACGATACGAACAAGTTCGCCGGGATAGCTGGCCAATTCACCCAAGGTAATCGTGCGTGGACTGATTGGTTGGTTTGGAAGCCCATTGTTTTCGACCTCTGTGACAGTACTGATCTGTATCTGATCATTAAATGCACTTCTACTTCCTGTGACGGTTATTGAATCACCCACCATAAAGTTGCCATCACCGTGTACCATTTCATCAAAGATGGCAATACCCGCGGTAGCATCTTGCAGGTACGCAGATCCTCCAAATTGGTCTGAAACCGTTAATACGCCACTGATGGTTACCAATTCTCCCGAAGCCGCATTGCGCGCCTCCAAAATTGAAATCACATCGGGAGCAGGAGGAACAGCACCATTTTCAGCACCCGGAGTAGGTGTCGCCGGTGTATAGGTCCCGGTGTTTCTCAAACCACCATCGCCGTTTGGAATTCGTTGAAGCGATTGGCCGTCTTTGTTGTCCAATTCTCCTTCATTGATCTGGGCTTCTCCAGGGTTCAACAAAGCCAGTAACGCAGGATCATCGCTGTCACTCGTATCGTATACCAAAGCATCTATTAGACTATCATTGATCAGTAGTGGTGTATCATTGGGAAAATCAGCTGCATCTCCTTGATAAAGGGCAACAGCATCGGCCCCATTCTGCAAGCCATTCGTGGTGAAGGCCACTAGGTCCACATTGGCTACCAAAGCACTTCCGATTACAAAATAACCGTTTTCATCGGTTGAAAATCCATCCAAATCAATAGCATTGTTGTAACTCTGATCATCGCTGCCGTTATACAAGACTACCACAAGGCCGTCCAAAGAAGTATTGCCGGCACCACCATCGTATAATTCTATAAATTCAAGCGCATCGGTTCCGGCGGTATCGGCATCGAGCTCATTGATTACTATCTGGGCAGGTCCTCGTTGGTAAGTGCCAATAGGAAATGGGGTGACCGCAGTGTCGTTTGTTCCCTCATTGTCCAAGGCGTTTGGTCCACTAAAAGTCCAATTTTCCAAAACAAAAGTACTGCCGTCGGGACCCGTATTCGCAGTTCTATACGCCCATCCATCAGCGTATTCCCACGGTTGTCCGCTGCCGTCTACCGTGATTTCTCCAAAAACATCTATAACCGAGCCGTCTTGGAACAATTCTATTGCGTCGTCGCCATTAATGGCCATTGCACCGGAAGTATAGTTCGGGGCAACCCCAAAAAAGGTAGTGAATCCCGTAGCTTCGGAAGCAATATACAAATAGCTCCCAGCAGTCGCGGCTTCGGCAGGGAATGTAAATTCAACCCCGTTACTACCGTTTCCGTTGTTTGCAGAACCCAGGCCATAGACACTTAAATCTGCAATATCTTGCGCAACATACAATTCAACTCCTTTGGGAACTCCACCACTTAGAGGTCCGTCGAATACCCCCGAGATAACAAGGGCATTTCCAGAAGGCGTCGTTGCATCTAAGGTTGTAAAAGATATTGTTTCACTATTGGAAGAGCTATTCCCAGCGGCATCCAAGGCGACCACTATCAGGTTATAAGTTGTGGTAGGGGTTAAACCACTCAACGAAAATGTGGTGTTTGTAGTAGTTCCAACCACGGTTGCACCATCAATTAGTTGATACTCCGTTACACCTATATTATCCGTTGAGGGGTCCCAACCAATAGTGGCAGCATTGGCAGTAATATCAGAAACCGATAGGTTTGTAGGGGTAGTTGGATCTTCAGTGTCCTCGATGACTACCTCCATGTTCATGCTCCCCGGCGTTGGGGCGAGCATTCCATATGTGGCAGTGTTTCTAGCTCCTCCCTGGCCATTGGGAATTCGCTGCATGCTATTTTCTGAAGCGTTTCCACCAGCGTTTTCATCTACCTGGCCCTGGCCGGTATTTAGCAACACCAACAATTCCGGGTCATCTGCATCACTTGTTCCATATACCAAAGCGTCTATCAAATTGGTAGTAGTTACCGCGGTTCCCGACGGAAAAGTAGTTGCATCATCTTGATACAATGCAACCGCATCGGCACCATTTTGAATTCCATTGGTGGTAAAAACATCCAAATTCACATTCGGCACATTGGCGCTGCCAATCACAAAATAGCCATTTGAATCCGTTGTAAAACCATCCAAATCAATGCTTCTATAACTTTCATTATTGCTTCCATTGTATAGTACGATGACAAGACCATCCAAGGAGGTATTTCCAAAACCACCGTCATACAGTTCTATGAATTCTGCAGCATCAGTACTGGTTTGATCTACATCAACCTCATTGATAACTACTTCCGGTGTCGCATTTGCAAAACGATCTTCGGCCTGCGGTCCGCCCCAAATGGCAGTAGCAAAAGCGGGGTTGTCAATAAAAGGATTGCGATTTCCCTGTATGCCCTCCAAAAGCACATTCCTATTCACTTCTACCTGAGAAACAGGGTCTTCCGCATTCCATTCAAGAAAAATGTCCCGAACATCCGGGCTATAACTAGAATTTCCAAGTCCTACTACATTTGGTAGACATCGATCTCCATAGCGAACATACATGTACAGCATCATACGGGCTACATCACCTTTCCATTCATCACCTGGGTAAAACCCACCATTCACTGGTCGCGCATTGCCATCGGCATCGGTATAGGGGAGATTGCTCCTGACACCATTGAATTGTACGTCCGATGAACGTAAATGATGTGGGTCCGAACCTGGGCCTGTTTCCCCCAAATTTGGGTTTCCAAGTGATTTAGGGTAGCTATGTTCTCGGTTCCAATCGCCAACATTGCCTCCGTTCATGTCTTTTGACCGGGTTCTGTCATTGGTACCATCGGCATCCGTATCGTTATATCCGTAAATAAGAAATACCTTACTTGCATCCGAAGGGTCTAGATCCGTTTGCTTTAAGGCATCCCACACCCCGGGGGTATAGGTTAATACGGTTGTTTGGGTGTTGGTCACCAAGCCCGAAAGACTGTTCTTTAAAGTCGTTCCGGTGGCCGAAACGTTCGTTGTATCATAGTATGAAGGAACTTGGGCCAATCCTAGCTGGGTTCCAAGGAAAAGAAAAAAAACGACCCATATGGTGCGTTTAAAGTAGTGGTGTTTCATAGTTGCGGGATTTATTATTTTGCCGCAAAGCTATGAATAAATGTAGGAAATGTTCTCGATAGTTATTAACCAAACGTTAAGAAATATCGATATCTTCTTGAAGGCGCCTACTCATGGAGTTTGAGCAACTTAGAAATTAAAATCAAGTGGATATCTTTCTAGTGGAAGCCTTTTTGGTTGATCGAATAGAGCTATTTTTGTGCTATGGAAGAATGGTATCACTATGTATTCTTGATCGCTGTTGGTTTTATAGTGGGCTGCATTAATACCATTGCGGGGGGAGGTTCTCTTATTTCCTTACCGGTATTAATTTTTTTAGGTTTGCCGCCCAGCGTGGCAAATGGCACAAATAGGGTGGCGGTCGTGGTACAAAACACCTTGGGTACCGTAGGTTTTGCCAGCAAAGGGGTCTCTACGATGCCCTTCAATATTTACCTAGGTATTTCGGCCTTGCTAGGCGCGATTTTAGGGGCTTATATTGCTGTTGACATCAAAGGTGAAACCTTTAATCGCATCTTGGCGGTCATCATGGTCGTTGTGGTCTTGATTGTGGTATTTAAACCCAAAATGAAGCTTGAAGAAATGCAAGAGCTGATTCTAGGGAAACATTTATGGCTAGGGGTCATCGCTTTTTTCTTTTTTGGTATTTATGGAGGGTTTATCAATGCCGGGCTAGGCTTTATAATTATCTTATTTTTGCATTATGTAAATAAGATGACATTGGTACGGGCCAATGCTACGAAGGTCGTAGTGGTTTTAATGTACACACTGGCAGCACTGGTCGTTTTTGTACTTAATGATAAGGTAGATTGGGCGGTCGGTCTGGTTTTGGCCATTGGAAATGGTACCGGAGCTTGGGTCGCGAGTAGGGTGTCAGTAAATAAGGGAGATGGCTTTGTTCGCGTCTTTTTGGTCATTGTGGTATGTGTGATGGCATTGAAACTATTGTTTTTTACTACTCCTCTTGTATGAGCACTGGAAACTAAGGTGCCGAAAGAGGAAATTTGAAGATGAAATTGGTAAGGTGAAAAATGCCACAAATCATGAATCGTTGAGATGGAAATTTGGTTTTCCTTCTTGCGAACTTTTTAAATTAAATGTATGTCTGATATTATTAGTGATTTAAATTGGCGTTATGCAGCCAAAAAGCTTGATGCGGAGCGCATGCTTACAACCGACAAAATTGATAAATTGAAAGAGGCCTTTAACCTCACTGCAACCTCCTACGGTCTGCAACCCATTAAAATGGTCGTGATACGAAACAAGGAACTACAACAACGGTTGGTCCCGCATTCGTATGGACAAGAACAGGTGGCTCAGGCGTCACATTTGTTGGTTTTATGTATTGAAAAACAGGTTGATGAGGCCTATATCACCCGGTATTTTGATCAAGTTGCCCAGATTAGGGGTACAAGCAAAGAAATACTGAATCCCTTTAAAGATTCCTTGGTGACAAATTTTTCCCGTAAAACGGCTGATGAGGTAAAAAAATGGGCTACCAATCAGGCGTATCTGGCTATGGGAAATTTGCTAACGATCTGTGCGGTGGAAAAAATTGATTCATGCCCAATGGAAGGCTTTATAGCCATGGAGTACGACCGTGAGCTTGCACTTGATGCAAAAGGACTCACTTCTGTTTTGGTACTACCTGTGGGGTATCGCGCAGAAGATGATATGTTCGCTGATTTTAAAAAAGTACGTAAAAATATCACCAATAGTGTTATTGAATTGACCTAACTATTGGTTGAACAAACTGATGTAAAATAAAAAGATATGCCAGGATTTGAGCTTTTTGGGAAGCAGGAAAAAGAGGAAGTACAAAAAGTGCTGGATACGGGCGTACTAATGCGGTACGGATTTGACGGCCTACGAGATGGACAATGGAAAGCAAAGGAGCTTGAAAAAGCCCTGGAAGAGCGAATGGACGTGCGGCATGCCCAATTGGTGAGCAGCGGTACAGCAGCATTGACGGTCGCCTTGGCAAGTGCAGGAGTAGGGGCAGGGGATGAGGTATTAATGCCCACCTTTACGTTCGTTGCCAGTTTTGAGTCTATTTTGGCATTGGGAGCCGTTCCCGTTCTAGTGGGTATCGATGATACCCTTACGTTGGATCCAGAAGCGGTAGAAAAGGCAATTACCAAAAATACCAAAGTAGTTATGCCCGTACATATGTGCGGTTCTATGGCCGATTTGAATGCGTTGAAGGCCATTTGCCAAAAACATGATTTATTGCTTCTTGAAGACGCTTGCCAGGCGATCGGGGGAACGTATGAAGGAAAACCTTTGGGAAGCTATGGCGATTTGGGCTGTTTTTCTTTTGATTATGTAAAGACAATTACCTGTGGTGAAGGTGGCGCTGTTATTACCAATAATGATAGCTATTATAAGAATGCCGATCACTATTCCGACCACGGGCATGATCATGAAGGTCTTGACCGCGGGGCTGAAACACATCCTTTTTTAGGATATAATTATCGTATCTCAGAATTACATGCTGCGGTGGGCCTGGCCCAAATAGCACGTTTGGATGATTTTTTGGCGATCCAGAAAAAGAACTACTCCATTTTACGAACTGCTTTGGAAGCTATTCCAGAAGTAACATTTAGACGTGTTCCGGTGGGTGGGGAGGAGAGTTACGCCTTCTTAAGCTTTTTTCTTCCCGATGCGACCTTGGCAAAGAAAACACACACCGCTTTGGGAGCGAATGGCGTAGACGCTTGTTTTTATTGGTACGATAACAATTGGCATTATTTTCGACAATGGGAGCATCTTTTGGAAAAAAAATCACTTGGAAAATTATCCCCGGAAATATATCGGCAATGTCCGGATTACGGTACCATCGATTTTTCAAAATCTGATCATTGGATGGGCCGCACCATTTCCTGTCTGATAAAATTAGGCTGGACGGAAGAAGTGGTTCTGCAGAGGGCCGCTACAATGGCGGAAACCATTCGTTCAATTGTTTAAACCCCTTGTGCCTTGCAATTGTAAAAGTTCTTAATTTAGTAAGGGACGTATTCTACAATTTCAAGACCATATCCTACAATACCGACTCTTTTTGTCTGCGTGGTATTTGTGAGCATGCGCATTTTGTGAATGTGTAAGTCGTGTAGAATTTGAGCGCCAATACCGAAATCGCGGGTGTCCATATCAATTTTAGGTGCTTTGTAAATACCCTGCTTATGTAATTCCTTAAGTTCGGCCAAGCGCGCCAAAAGATTAAGGGATTCTGAATTTTGGTTGATAAACACAATAGCTCCCTTACCTTCGCTATTGATGGCATGAAACATATCTTCCAGTTTTTTATCGGGATTGTTGGTCAAGGTGCCCAACACATCGTTGTTTACCAAAGTGGAATTGATTCTGGTAAGCACTTGCTCATCTTTTTTCCAGGTACCTTTGGTCAAGGCGATGTGTACATGGTTGTTCGTCGTCTGCTTATACGCTCGTAGCCTAAATTCTCCAAAACGGGTTGTAATATGAAAATCTTCTTTTTTATCTATAAGGCTATCATGCTCCATTCGGTAAGCAACCAAGTCTTCTATAGATACGATTTTAAGGTCAAACTTTTTAGCAACCTCCATCAATTGCGGTAAACGGGCCATACTACCATCATCGTTCATGATTTCTACGATAATTCCCGCGGGCTTTAATCCTGCTAAACGTGCAAAATCGATTGCGGCCTCGGTATGCCCTGTTCTGCGCAAAACACCCCCTTCTTTCGCAATCAAAGGGAAAATATGGCCCGGGCGTGCCAAATCATATGATTTCGTAGCCTCGTCGGTCAATGCGAATACCGTTTTGGCACGATCCGAAGCAGAAATCCCTGTGGTAACCCCGTTCCCCCGAAGGTCTACGGAAACGGTGAAGGCTGTCTCCAAAGGGTCCGTATTATGGTCTACCATCATGTGGAGCCCTAAATCTTTACACCTACCTTCAGTAAGCGGGGCGCAGATAAGACCTTTGCCATGGGTGGCCATAAAATTTACGGTTTCTGGCGTGGCAAGTTCAGCTGCAGCTAAAAAATCACCTTCATTTTCGCGATTTTCATCATCCACAACAATAATGACCTTGCCTTTTGCGATATCGGCAATGGCCTCCTCTATAGTATTCAGTTGTATATTTTTCTCCATCGCGGTAATCATAGGGTGGTTGTTTTTCTTTTTCTTCTGAAAAGGTTTTTGAAATAATTGCCAATTGCACCGAACTGCAACATGCCTTTATCGGCAGTAGCTCTTTTGGTCAAAAAGATACCCAAAGGTAGCATAATCAGGGTAGAAAGCCATGCGCCTAGAATGGGATGGATATTGTTTTCTTTCGAATAATTGCCTGCAAATACTCCAACGAAGTAATAAATAAGAAATAAAACAATGGCGATCACCATTGGCAGGCCTACCCCGCCTTTTCGGATAATGGCCCCTAGAGGAGCTCCTACAAAAAACAAGATGATACAGGAGAGCGCCAACGCATATTTCTTATGCAATGAAAGGATATGCATATTGTGAATTTTATAACGCTTTTGCATTTCATCTTTCTTTCCCTGTACCGAGCTCACAATACTGGAAGCGGCATTTTTGGCAGCATTCATGATTTGCACCTTTTGCCAATCTTCAAACAATTCGATAAAATTTTGATTTGGTTGCAAACTATCTATGGAGGCAAGGCCATCGGTGTTAGATGATTTGTTCGAGGCTAGATTTTCCTCGGAGATATCCGAAGCATCTTTGATAACTGCGGCATTAGGGGGCGTCATTTTCATGGAAGAATGACGTTCGCTTTCTGGAACAGGCCCAGCCGTGGTCGTGTCTTTCGGTGTTAAGGGGATAAACCCTCCCATACGGTTAATGATATTTTTCGAAAAAGCCCCTACAATACGAATATTGTCTTTTTTAATGGAATCGATATCCTTGATCAATCGACTTACATTTTTCATTTTATCGGTGCTAATATCGCGCTCCTCCTCTAAATCTTGTTGCAGCTCTGGGATTTCTATATTGATTCGATAAATTTCAAAATTGGCTTTGGCAAAGGGGTATTTTCGTTTATCAGCGGATTTTTTTGACTCTACATCTTGATACACGTTTCCGTCGTTTAGAACAAGCTGAATAACCTCCGAAGCATCACTGCTCAATAACTCTCCGTTCTTTGCCTTGATGACCCGGGCGACCGTGTTGGTCCTGGACTTCTCATGAATGATGACATTTTTTAGAAAGCGATCTTTTTCGCCATATTTCTCGTCAACCTTGATACTCATTCCCTCAAAATCACTAAAAACGCCTTCTTCTATTGCCGCGGCAGGTTTTACTTTGGCGATATTACGCCGCATATTGTAAATCTTTTGCTCAGATGCCGGTATGACGTTGTTGGCAAAGTAAAAGGTTACCCCGCCCAAAAAAGTTACAAACACGATGAGGCTCAACATGGATCTTTGCAAGGAAATACCAGAGGCTTTCATTGCTGCAAACTCATAATTTTCCGCAAAGGTCCCGAAAGTAAGAATAGAGGAAAGCAGCACTGTTAATGGTAGCACTTTTTCCGTTAGGTTGGGCATTAGGTAGAACAAAAACTTGCCGATAATAACAATATCAAGTCCCTTGCCCGCCAAGTCATCTATAAACAACCAAATGGTTTGGAATATAAAGATGAACATCAAAATGATGAACGAACTGAAAAAATTGAAAAGGAATCTTGATAGAATATATCGATCTAGAAGTCGCAATAGCTTAGTTTCTTATGATATAATACCCTTCGTTTTTGTACTTGCTTTCGTCAAAAGTAAATAAGCTTTTTGACAAAGGCTGGTCCGTTTTAAAAGAATTAACAGTAATCGTGGTAACCGTACCGTTTTTACCAGTTTCTATTAACTTATAAATATGTTTTGTCTCTACATCGATGCCCAATAAAATCGACTTGATTTCTGTATTGGTCTCAATAGGAATCAATTTGACAAACTGTATGTTTCTCCCTTGCACATTTTGCAGAACATCCCAAGAATAAATATGTCCTAGTTTGTAGAACGTAAGCATTTTTGATGGTGTTATCGTATTGTCATCCTCAGATTGTACATCAATGATCACCTCCTCGTTTTCAGGAACAATGTTATAGACCATTTTGCCGTCATACAGTTGTTTGGACCCTAAATAATTGAATAAATACTTATCGCCCTGCATTGTAACGTCTCCCCGAGTTTCACTATTTACGTTTGCCTCTTTGTTATTTAAGACATATTTAAAATCAACAAAGATATTGTCGTACCCCATTACTTTATTGTAGACCTCATCTAACAAAACTTTTGCCTTGCCCGAATTCTGGGCGTTCGAAAAGGATGATACGAATAGAATACATGCTACTACTAAAATTTTTTTCATGAGTTGTTTATTTTTTTTCGTTTTCCAATAATAGTTCCAAAGAGGTCAAATCAGGTACAAGCACCTGTCTTGCCTTGCTCCCTTCAAATGGACCTACGATACCTGCAGCTTCTAACTGGTCCACAATGCGCCCGGCACGGTTGTAGCCTAATTTCAGTTTACGCTGAATCAAGGATGCCGAACCTTGTTGCGCCGTCACAATTACCACTGCCGCGTCACGGAACATAGTATCACGTTCCGATATTTCATAATCAATACTTGTGCCAGAATCTTCCCCAACGTACTCAGGAAGTTCATGTGCGTCTGGATATCCACGCTGCGCCCCTATAAAACCGGTTATTTTTTCCACTTCCGGCGTATCAACAAAAGCACACTGAATTCGGGTAACATCGTTGCCTTGAGTGTACAGCATATCTCCGCGGCCAATAAGTTGATCGGCACCTTGCGCATCTAAAATAGTACGGGAATCAATCTTAGAAGTTACCCTAAACGCAATCCTAGCGGGGAAGTTCGCTTTGATAATTCCGGTAATTACATTTACAGAAGGCCGTTGAGTGGCAATGATCAAATGAATTCCGATGGCTCTTGCCAGTTGCGCCAATCTTGCAATGGGTGTTTCCACTTCTTTCCCTGCAGTCATGATCAAATCTGCAAATTCATCAATGACCAGCACAATATAGGGCAGGAATTTATGACCGTCATGCGGATTGAGTTTTCGCGCTTTAAATTTTGTATTGTATTCTTTTAAGTTGCGAACCATGGCCAATTTCAGTAATTCATACCGATTATCCATTTCGATACAGAGTGAATTCAAGGTATTGATCACTTTGGTGTTGTCGGTAATAATTGCATCTTCCGAATCGGGGAGTTTGGCCAAAAAATGACGCTCGATCTTATTGAAGAGCGTTAATTCTACCTTTTTCGGATCCACCAGTACGAATTTAACTTCGGCAGGATGCTTCTTGTATAACAAGGAGGTGAGAACAGCATTCAATCCAACAGATTTACCTTGCCCCGTTGCTCCCGCCATCAGCAAGTGCGGCATTTTCGCCAAATCCACCACGAAGGTTTCATTGCTAATGGTTTTTCCAAAGGCGATAGGCAATTCCATTTCTGCCTTCTGAAATTTACTGGAGGCGACTACGGAGCGCATCGATACGATGGTCGCATTTTTATTGGGCACCTCAATACCAATGGTTCCTTTTCCAGGAATAGGCGCTATAATACGAATACCCAAGGCCGCTAATGAAAGTGCTATATCATCTTCTAAATTCTTGATCTTGGAAATACGTACCCCTGCTTCCGGCACAATTTCATAAAGCGTGACGGTAGGACCAATGGTAGCTTTGATTTGAGCAATACCAATTTTATAATTCTTTAAGGTCTCTACAATCTTGTTTTTGTTTTCTTCGAGCTCTTCTTGATTGATGGTAATACCTCCGGTTACCCCGTGCTGGTCCAAAAGGTCAAGGGTAGGGAATTTATAAGTACCAAGCTCCAATGTTGGGTCAAATTCGCCGAAATCTTCGACCAATTTTTCCGCAATATTGTCTTTTTCTTCTTTTTCTTCCACAACGCTTTCTACCTCCATGGCAAGTTCTTCTGGAGGGTCTTGTTCCTTGGGAACGGTCACTTCAAGTGGTTTTTCTTCTATTGGCTTTTCAATTACCGGGATATCCTTTTTATGGGTGTAGGTATCGATAATGACGGGTTCTTCCTTTTCGATATTCAATTCCATAGAGGTCTCTGCAGGAACTGTAGGTTTCGCTTTTACCTTGGAAGGGGTGCCTTTACTTTGAAAGTAGGGAGCTAGGCTGTCCGGTGAAAATTTGAAGAAACGTACAAGAATAAAAATGAGGCCAAAGAGGAGGAGGAGCAAGACCCCGATTTTACCGGTAAAGTCCTGGAGAAAATCATTCATTTCATAGCCGACCAATCCTCCTAATAAAGGCCGTTCCACTGCAAAAAAGCCCAAAGCGATCGAAATCCAAATCATGAACAACAAGCCCCAAATCCATTTTTTCAATAATCCTTGTTTGGTCATGCTTAGAAACATATACAGTCCTGTCATGAAGAGCAGAACGGTAATAATCAAGGAGGCAAGGCCGAAACCTTTATAAACAACAAAGTGGCTTACAGATGCGCCAAATTTATTCAAAAGATTTTGTGCCTGTTCGTTTCTATTCTGAAATTCACTTAGGAGACTTTGATCATCCTGCCAGGTAAAGTAAAATGAAATGAAAGAGAAGAAAAGAGCAATGCTGAAAAGCATTAAAAGGCTTCCCAGTATAATCTTATTTTGTTTGGATATTTTAAAAGGCGCTTTTTTCTTTGTAGCTCTTGGTTTGGGCTTTGCCTTTGTTGCCTTCTTTGCCATTAAAATTCGGGTTCTAGGGTCAAAAATACAAATTTAGCAGGGAAGCTGATCAAAAAAACTTTGGGAGGTAAATAATGAAACCAATGATTGTGGCCGCAATGGATACCAGCATGACTGCTCCGGCGGCGACATCTTTAATAAATCCTATCTTGGGATCATGGTTGGGTTGCACAAAGTCCGATATTTTTTCAACAGCGGTATTCATTCCTTCGACACCCATCACCAGGCCTATCGCTAGAATCTGTACAATCCATTCGGTAGAAGATATATTACAGTAAAAGCCCGCAGCGGTCATCACCATTGCAATAAACACTTGAATCTTAATACTTGCTTCCGTTCGAACCAAAAGAAGGGCTCCACGTAATGCGAAGCCCACACTTTTAATTCTGTTTTTTAAAAAGGATTCTTTAGCCATTTAGAGCATCTAAAGCACCTGAATAATTAGGCTCGTCAACAATTTCAGCAACTTGTTCCGTATAGGTGACCGTACCTTCTTCATTTACTACCACTACGGCTCTAGAATGCAAAGGCATTAATGGGCCATCTGAGAATTCAAGGCCGTATGATTTTCCAAAATTACCATCTCTGAAATCGGATAGCATTTCCACATTTTCAATTCCTTCTGCACCACAAAAACGTGCTTGCGCAAAGGGAAGGTCTTTAGAAATACATAGTACAACAGTATTTTCCAAGCTTGCCGCATCTTTGTTGAATTGGCGAACCGATTGTGCGCATGTTCCCGTATCGATGCTCGGAAAAATATTCAATACTACCTTTTTACCTGCGTAATTGGCCAGGGTAGTGGTTGATAAATCATTTTTAGTCAATGTAAATGCTGGAGCATTACTGCCTTTTGAGGGTAATTCACCCGAAGTATGAATAGGATTTCCTTTTAATGTTACTGTCGCCATGGATTTATTTTAAATTTTTCAGTGAAATTAAAAAATATATAGCTCATACGGGAGGTATGAATAGAAAAAAATCAATCCTGGGCCATTTCTACCTTGGGCGTCTTAAGTATTCTAATTTTGATTCGTAGTCCCGCAAATATAAGGGTCATGAACGGACTCAAATAATTGAAAATCGCGTACATGAAATATTCTCCGGTTCCCACACCAAGTACCCCCGCTTGATAAGCGCCACAGGTATTCCATGGGATCAATACAGAGGTAACAGTACCTGAATCTTCTAGGGTGCGGCTTAGGTTCTCAGGAGCAAGACCTTTGTCTTCATATGCTTTTTTAAACATTTTTCCCGGAATCACCAAGGCAAGGTATTGGTCGCTTGCAATAGCATTTAGCCCCAAACAACTAATCACCGTACTTGCGAAGAGCCCGAAAACAGATGAGGCAATGGCCAGTAACTCCTTAGTTATTTTGGAAAGGGCCCCAATGGCATCCATAACACCACCAAAGACCATTGCGCAACAAATAAGCAAAATAGTCCATAACATCCCTTGCATGCCGCCAGAACTGAATAAGTCATTCAGTTTTTCATTATCGGTGATGATGGAAGTATCGGTGGCAATCGATTGAAAAACAGCGGCCACCGGACTTTCGGCGATGCTCGATAACACGTCTTCTTGGAAAAAAATAGCAAAACCAGCTGCAAGGGCAATGCCGGAACCCAGCGCGATCAACGGTTTTGTTTTTAAGAGTATGAGCGCAATTACGACTCCAGGAACAAGAAACAAATAGGGAGATATATTAAAAGTCTCGTCGATAGTGGCTAATAAGCCACTAATATCTGCACTACCCGTCGTATCGATGTTTAGGCTAATAATTGAAAATACCCCCAGCGTTATCAAGATGGTAGGTACGGTCGTAAAGGCCATATAGCGAATATGGGTGAACAAGTCTGTACCGGCCATAGCGGGGGCTAAATTGGTAGTATCACTTAAAGGAGACATTTTATCCCCAAAATAGGCGCCTGAGATAACGGCCCCGGCAATCATTCCCGCAGGAATACCCAAGGCACTTCCAATTCCTACCAAGGCAATGCCCACCGTGGCAGAAGTAGTCCAAGAACTCCCAGTGGCAATGGCAATGATCGCTGCTATAATAACAGAAGCCGGTAAAAAGATGGCAGGACTCAGTACTTGCAGTCCGTAATACACCATTGCTGGTATAATGCCGCTTACAAGCCAGGTGCCTGCCAAAGCCCCCACAAAAAATAAAATCATAATGGGAACAAAGACGCTGCGCAGATTCTCTCCAATCTCTTTTAACATTCCCATCAACGTCACCTTGTTGAAAAACCCGACAATTGCCGCTATTACACCACCTATTAAGAGAATAAACTGGTTCGAGTACGCTCCCAGCGCTTCTCCGTCGGCAACAAAAATGTTATAGGCCAGCATCCCCATCAACAGAATTACCGGAATCAGGGCTTCCCAAATACTTAGTTCTTTGTTCTCTACAATATTTTCATTTTCAGGCCCGGCCGGATTGATGTCTTGACTTTGCATGCATATTTGGTTTTGTACCTCGTAATATTACGATATTGCAGCCTGTCTTGCAAGCATGGCCCTTATTCCTGTAACGCCTTTTTAGCCTTGGGATTAAGTATTCCAAGCAATTGCATACATTCTTTCATTACTTCATAGGTTCGTTCGATATCATTGTCCAAACCAATGGAGAACCGAATCAAACCGCTCCCAAGACCCATTTTTTCTTGTTCTTCTATGGGTATTTCGGAAGAAGTAGAGGAACCGGGTGCGCTGAACAGCGTTTTATAAAATCCAAGGCTTACCGCCAGGTATCCAAGTTTGCGATCTTGCATCAGTTCCATTAGGGTATTTGCATTTTCCAAAGACCCTACGTCAAGGGTAAGCAGCCCTCCAAAGCCGTATTCCGGGTTCATTTGATTTTTAAAGGCTATATGGCCTGGGTGGGAGGCCAAACCCGGGTAAGCAACGGGCAGACCATCTTTTTCAAATTGACGGGCTAGGTAAAGCGCATTGTGGCTGTGCTGTTTCATACGTATGTGAAGCGTACGCATATTTTTTAGTATCGAAGCTGCTCTAAAACTATCCAATGTACTGCCCAAGAGCATTCCGGCGCCGTTATTTACATCTTTTAAGGAAAGACAAAACTCCTTGGTACCACAAACGGCCCCGGCAACACAGTCGCTTGTTCCATTGATAAACTTCGTAAGACTATGAATAACGACCGATGCACCCAATTGGGCGGCGGGGATCGATAAGGGCGAAAAAGTATTGTCTACCACCAACGGAATTCCATATTTTTCGGCTAGTTTTGATAGTTCTTTTATAACCGCTACTTCTAATAGCGGATTGCTCACGGCCTCGCAATAAATCATTTTCGTTTTTTCGGTTATGGCCTCTTCAACCGCTTGCAGGTTGGTAATATCTACAAAACTGGTCCCAATGGATAGTTTTCGTAAAAAGTTTTTCATAAAGGCATAGGTGCCTCCATAAATGGTTCTACTACTGACAATATGATCGCCAGTATTACAAAGCTGCATGATGACCGAACTTATTGCGCCCATTCCGCTAGCATAAACATTGGCTGTTTCGGTACCCTCCATGGCGGCAAGGGCTTCCCCGAGGTATAGGTTGGAAGGGGATGAGTGCCGGGTATATAGATAACATCCCTCGGTATTCCCTTCAAACGTATCGAACATGGTCTTCGCCGATAGGAAAGTATAAGTAGATGAATCTGAAATAGAAGGGTTCACACCCCCATATTCGCCGAAATATTGTAAATCTTGAAGTTTGTTGGACGCTTTGTGGTTCATGATGCTAAATTTATAAGATAAAACTACCTATTAATGGAATTAAAATCAATACAAATTGATTATATTAGAATTTAAATCTATTTTTATTATATAATTAGATTTAAATTCATTTAAATTGTATTTCTATCCTTTTTTAAATAAAAATAACCATGTTAAAACTCGATGCCACGGACCGCTTGCTTTTAAAGCTTTTACAGGAAGACAGTAAAAAAACTACCAAAGAGTACGCGAACAAATTACAGCTTTCCACGACCGCGGTATATGAGCGTATGAAACGTTTAGAGCGCACCGGTGTAATAGCAAAGTATGTGGCCTTGGTTGATAAAACAAAAGTGAATAGATCTTTTACCGTACTATGTCAAGTGCGGCTGGTGCAGCATATCAAAGAGTTTGTTATGGATTTTGAACGGGCTGTATTTAAATTGGAAGAAGTGGTAGAGTGTTATCATACCAGTGGCGATTATGATTACATTTTGAAAATTCATGTAGCCGATATGTCGGCGTATCGGGAATTCATGATTTCAAAGCTTACCGTACTAAAGCATATCGGGAGCACACAAAGTTCTTTTAGCATCAAGGAGGTGAAGCATACAACGGCTATTGATTTGTAAGCGTCGGTTCCTGGTTATCAGTGTTAAAGGGTATGCCCTCGCAGATTTTATCCTTAATTTCTGGGTTTAAGATGACATTGATATGAAACGAAACGATTTTTTCAAGGGCGCTGGTATAAGCAGTTTAGCCCTTGCATTCCTGACTTTGATATCTTTTGGTAGTTAGGAAGGGGAGCAGTTAGATGCCACCATTGTACAGGGGTTCTTGCGGGTTTTCCATTCCGATCTGGATAAGGTGAAGCAAATGCTTGAAGAATACCCAACACTGCTCAATGAGGCCCACGATTAGAAAATGGGAGATTTTGAAGCCGGACCAGCAGTAGCGAGCCATGTGAGGCAAAAAGAAGTGATATGGTCTCTTTTGGGAAAAGGTGCACGGACCAATATATTCACGGCCTGTGTACTTGGTAAGATAGCCGTTGTAAAACCAATGCCAACCGCGTTTCCTCAAAGTATACATGCGTTTGGTCCTCATGGATTTACATTACTACGCCATGCTCAAAAAGGGTGCGATGAGGCACTTGAAGTAGTGGCGTATGTGGTTTCTTTAGGGGCTAAACAAACAAAAATTTCCCTTTGGTAATATGGTATTACCGTCATATTAAAAGCTGTCGGTACCCAACGTTTTCGATACCCATTCGGCATTGCCCAACCACAAAACATTCGTATTTTTGTTTCTTGTACGATAATTTGAATTCGTATCCGTAAAATAGTCCTGAACTAACAAAGAAATACTATGACTCAATACGATGTGGCCGTAATAGGCTCTGGCCCAGGGGGCTATGTAGCAGCGATTCGTTGCGCGCAGTTGGGAATGAAAACTGCTATTATCGAGAAGTATCCCACACTTGGAGGTACTTGTCTGAATGTAGGGTGTATCCCTTCAAAAGCATTGCTCGATTCGTCCCATCACTATGAGGATGCCATTAAGCATTTTGATGAACACGGTATTGAGATTCCCGGCGAAGTAAAGGTGAACCTTGAAAAAATGATAGGGCGCAAGCAAGGAGTGGTCGACATGACTACCAAAGGTGTTCAGTTTTTGATGGACAAGAATAAGATCGACGTGTATGAAGGACTGGGCAGTTTTAAAGATGCTACCCATATTACCATCGCAAAGAACGACGGGGAGACCGAGACGATTGAAGCCAAGCATACGATTATTGCAACTGGCTCAAAACCATCGACCTTGCCTTTTATAAAGTTGGACAAAGAACGAATTATCACCTCTACCGAGGCCTTGAAATTAAAGGAAATCCCTAAACATTTATTGATCATCGGAGGCGGGGTCATTGGCTTGGAACTAGGTCAGGTGTATCGCAGATTGGGGGCAGAGGTCACGGTGATAGAGTATATGGACCGGATTATTGCCGGCATGGATGCTGCACTGTCGAAAGAGCTGATGAAGGCCATGAAGAAACAGAAAACTTCTTTTAAGTTGTCTCACAGGGTAACATCGGTTGAGCGAAAAGGCGAAGAGGTTATTGTAAAGGCGGAGGACAAAAAAGGCGAAGAGGTTATTTTTACCGGAGACTATTGTTTGGTAGCAGTAGGTCGCAGTCCGTATACGGCCGGGTTAAATCTTGAAGCCGCGGGAGTTACTATGGGGGATCGCGGTATGATTGCTGTAAACGACCATTTACAGACCAATGTTGCCAATATCTATGCAATCGGTGATGTCATTAGAGGCGCCATGTTGGCGCATAAGGCCGAGGAGGAAGGTACCTTGGTAGCAGAGATTCTTGCAGGACAAAAACCACATATCGATTACAACCTAATTCCGGGAGTGGTGTATACGTGGCCAGAAGTTGCTGCGGTAGGGAAAACTGAAGAAGAACTGAAAGAAGCGGGTGTCGCCTATAAGGTGGGACAATTTCCCATGCGGGCCTTAGGTCGCGCAAGGGCGAGTATGGATGTCGACGGTTTTGTGAAGATTTTGGCGGATAAAACCACCGATGAAGTCCTAGGAGTTCACATGATCGGGGCGCGTTGTGCCGATTTGATTACCGAAGCGGTTACAGCGATGGAATTTAGGGCTTCTGCGGAAGATATTGCCAGAATGAGCCATGCGCATCCTACCTACGCTGAAGCGGTGAAAGAAGCAGCGTTGGCTGCTACAGAAGATAGGGCTTTGCACATTTAGGAGTATCTAAAAGCAATAAAAAAACCCATCATTTCTGATGGGTTTTTTTATTGCTTTTTTTTTAAAGCCAAAGGAAACCCCCGTTGGTGAAAAAACGCATGAGGGCATATTTAAGCCTTTTCAACTTGTCATTACGCCTTGTGTGAACCATCGCAATATGGAGGATTCGCTGTTTTTTTGCAGGTGCATAGCCAAGCATCTTTTTCTTCATCGGCAGTAAAACCCATAGCTCCCGGTTTTTCATGAGCGCGATGCGCTCCATCACAGAATGGCTGTAGTTCGCTATGACTGCAAGTGCACCATGCATAACGTTTGTCTTTTTCGAGTGTTACTTTAATAGGGGAGAATTCATGTTCGCTCATAGCTGGTACTATTTTTATTAACCTTAAACGAAGATAGTAAAAAACAGCACTAACCTCTTACCAAGCCAATAAATCGAAGTAGACGGTAAAAAGAAGTCTTGGCACCCTCTAACAAGAACAACAGAATTTGTTCTGATTTAATCCATAAAAAACGAAGGGAAGTGGCAACGTTTAATTTTATGAATTCCTTGCGTTCCTCATAGCGCAATGCAAAATAAGTACAGGAAAGCATAAATAATAGCGCTCCTGAAATCACGGCGTAGGGAGAAAGGGAATGATTGAGAAAACCATATATTCCAAGCCCGGTAAAGCTGCCATACAATATTATAAAGTGAATAATGTAGATAGAAAGAGTGCTCTGTCCGATTTTAAGAAGGGTACGATTTTTAAGAACTCCCCGAATGAGCATAAATACGGCAAATACCAGAAAAACATCCCCCAACCGAATAAAAAGGTAATTATTGAAGAAGACATCTGCGAACAATTGAATGCTAGTGGCCCGCGACAAGGCTAAAAATAAATCAGAAGAGTAAAAAATAAGTCCGCTACCCACTGCAATTGCAATCGAAATTGCCGCTGGATAAAGCCATTTAAAATTTTTAAACCTGGTAAAGATCAATGAAAGGAAGGCGCCAAACGTTGCATAGCCAAACCAAGGGAAGATAGTAAAGACAGAACCGTTGACCTTTGTAAAATAATTCGCTAAAAACTCAGGAATAAATGCGAGTTGCATGCGTTGATAAGCAGGTTCGAAAATAAATAAGATGCATGTGAGAAACACCAAAATAACAGGAAAAACGCTCTTGTTTAATTTTGATGTTAGCAAATAAACCCCAACAATGCCAAGGAGCGATAGGCCGATGCAGTGCAATACATCGATCAAATAAAAAGAATCATAGATGTCGCCTTGCAGCAAACCAAATAGGTTCATACGGAGTAAATATCCGATCAACACTAATTGTAAACCACGACGGATTCCTTTTTGAACCCGAGGGTTTTGCAGGCCTATTTTATCACCTCTAACCAGTAAATAAGTAAAGATAAAGCCAGAGACCGTAAAGAATACAGGCGCCGTAATTCCCCTGAAGTACTTCCAAATACTGAATGCCAAATTATCGTTGTCCCTGAAAATAGGGTCAAGGAGGCCATCAATGAAATGTCCTTGAAGCATCATTAAAATGGCCCAGGCACGCATCGCATCAACAAAATATAATCTGGCTGTCTTGTTTTCCACCTTATTTAGTAGTTAATAGTTTGGTCGTCTAAAACTGCTATAACTTAATCGTTCGTTTCTCAAATGAAACTGTTTACACCCCTATATACTTGTTAAACAGTAGTTTTGGATGTTTGACGGCGCAAAATTAGGTAAAATACCGGCAATTCAGCATAATTTGCGGTATTTTCGACATTCGAAACTATAAAACGCATTCATGGGAATATTATTGGCATTCGCAGGTAGTAATTCTTCTACCTCAATTAATCTTAAACTCGTTCGATATACCGCTTCTTTAGTTGCGGATCACACTGTACAAACCTTGGATATGAGCAGATATCCATTTCCAATGTACAGTATAGATGCAGAACAAGAAAACGGCTTTTCCAATTCATTGATCGAGTTAAGGGACGATTTAAAAAAAGCAGACGGGTTAATTATCTCCGTAAACGAGCACAATGGGGCGCCTTCCGCCTATTTTAAGAATCTTTTTGATTGGTTTTCGCGTTTGGAACGCGATTTTTTGAATGAAAAGAAGATTTTTTTGATGGCAACCTCGCCTGGTAAGCGAGGCGCTATTGGAGCTTTGGGGAGTGCTGAAAAGGTATTGTCCATGTTCGGGGCAACCGTGGTGTCGACCTTTTCTTTGCCGTCTTTTGGGGCTGCTTTTGACGAAACTAACGGTATTTTGGACGATGAAAAATCTGTTGAGCACCACAGAAAACTGGAAGATTTTATTGCCAATCTGTAGTTTTTGAGAAAAAAGGTTGTTTTTTCAGTGGTGAATGTGGAGCGGTTCAAAACCTTGCTCTATTTCTGGTCGCGACAGTTTTTGGAAGTAGCATGGTTAGATAGTAATGGGCATAGGGATCAGTACAGTTCTTTTGATGCCCTGTTGGCCGTTGATGCGCTTACCATACTCCAAACAGATGCTCAAAATGCCTTTGAAGAGCTACATGTTTTTCAAGAAGGTTCCCGTGATTGGATCTTCGGATATCTTTCCTACGATTTAAAAAATGATCTTGAAGATCTTCGCTCGCGGAATCCGGATCGTCTTGGTTTTCCGGAATTGTATTTTTTTAGGCCCAAGAAACTAATCTCCGTAAAGGGCAAACAAGTAGAGTTCAACTACCTGAACATGGTAGATGATGAGATAGAAAAAGACTTTAAGGAAATTAGTGAAGGTGCTTTTCCGAAACCTAAAAAACGGCATAAGAAAGCCGCACATATCAAATTGGGTATTTTTAAGGACGACTATTTTTCAAGAGTTCAAAAAATGCTCGCTCATATACATCGGGGTGATATTTATGAGGCCAATTTTTGTCAGGAGTGTTATGCGGAACAAATCGAACTGGATGCATGGCGCACCTACGATAAGCTAAATACCATTTCAAAGGCGCCATTTTCCTGTTTTTTGCGGTTGAACGACCATTATTTATTATCGGCCTCTCCAGAAAGGTATCTGCAGCGAAAAGGAGATACGCTTATTTCACAACCGATAAAGGGTACGGCACGTCGCAGCCAAGACCCGCGTACAGATGCCGCATTGAAAAAAGAGTTGGCAGTCGACCTCAAAGAACGCGCCGAGAATATTATGATTGTTGATTTGGTGCGCAATGACATGTCGAAAAATGCGCAAAAGGGGAGTGTAACCGTAGAGGAGTTGTGTAAAGTGTATAGCTTTGAACAGGTACATCAAATGGTCTCAACGGTTTGTTCAAGGGTTCGGGAAGGGGTTGCTTCTATTGACCTGATTCGGGATACCTTTCCTATGGGCAGTATGACAGGCGCCCCAAAACTATCGGCGATGAAGATCATAGAGGAACTTGAAGCCTTTAAACGCGGATTGTACAGTGGGGCTGTTGGGTATTTTACACCTTCAGGCGATTTTGATTTTAATGTTGTTATTCGAAGCATTCTGTACAACGAACCCGAAAAATATGTTTCTTTTTCCGTTGGAAGTGCCATTACTGCCAAGGCGATTCCTGAAAAAGAATACGAAGAATGCTTGCTTAAGGCCAAAGCAATGCGGGAGGTTTTAGAGGGGAAATAACCTCGAAGACACCAACGAATGAAATACAAATGGGGATGCATTTAGAAGAATTTGAATTTGAAGCCTATGGGGAGTCCATTTCGGGGCGTTATACGCAACCCCAAGAAATAAAGGGAGTATTGGTTTTGGTCCATGGTTTTGGAGCACACTCGGGCCGGTATTTGGAGCATGTGGTGCCCATGTTATTGCAAACAGGCGTGGCAGTAGTGCTATATGATAATATCGGGCATGGTAAATCGGGCGGTAAAAGAGGCCATTGTCCTAGTTATGAGGCCTTGCTATCGATCTTGGATACTGTTATTGCGAAAGCGCAACACTTTTTTCCTGAGCAACCGTTGTTTTTATATGGACATAGTATGGGAGCGAATTTGGTTTTGAACTACGCATTGCGAAAAGACAACCAATTACACGGAATTGTGGGGACGAGCCCCTATTTGCGATTGGCTTTTAAACCTCCAGCTTGGAAAGTGGTATTGGGCAAGATGCTATTGCGGTTAATACCCTCTATAACCCTGCCATCAGGGCTTGACCCAAAAGGCATTTCAAGAATACCCGAGGAGGTCGAAAAGTACAAATCGGACCCCTTGGTTTTTGACCAGGTAAGTCCAATGTTCTCCTTCCCGATCATGGAAGCAGGGGAGTGGGCAATAGCCAACGCCCATACGCTCAAAGTAGAAACCTTCCTGCTTCATGGTGACGCCGACCCCATTATTGACCATGATGCAACGATTGAATTTGACAAAAACTGTCCGAAAACGACCCTGACAATTTTCGAAGGAGGGTATCACGAACTGCATTATGATTTTTGTAAAGACGAAATGTTGGCCTTGGTAAGGACGTGGATATCTGAAAAGTTGTAAAAACAACTTTTTTCACCTCCTATTAATTCTCCCTAACTTTACCGTGTGGTAGATCAATTCAAAAATCATCTTGAGAAGCAGTTTCCCGAATTGCTGGTCACACCCTTTTTGGTTGCTTGTAGTGGTGGCGTTGATAGTATGGTATTGGTGCACTTGTGTGCTGCCCTTCAATTAGATTTTGGTGTTGCACACTGCAATTTTAAACTGCGGGGAATCGATAGTGACCAAGATGCAATCTTTGTTCAAAAAATAACCGGTGATTTAGCCGTTGAATTTTTATCAAACACTTTTGATACAGAGGCTTATGTATTAAAGTATAAAGTTTCAATTCAAATGGCTGCGCGTGAACTTCGCTATGCCTGGTTTGATGAAATAGTGAAAAATACGCGTTTTGAAAAGGTGCTTACGGCACACCACCAAGATGATAATTTGGAAACTTTTTTAATCAATCTATCTCGTGGAACGGGAATTAAAGGGTTGGTTGGTATTCCTATGCGCAGTTCACTAATTGCTAGGCCCTTATTAGATTTTACAAGGGCCGATTTGGAGGAGTATGCAAAGGAAGAGGGAATTAAATGGCGTGAAGATGCGAGCAATGCCGAGGCAAAGTACCTAAGGAATAAAATTCGACATGAGGTTGTTCCTGTCCTGAAAGAATTGCATCCAACTTTTCAGGAGAATTTTGGCCGTTCACAAACCTATTTAAAGGAGTCCGAGACCTTGCTTGCCTCCCATAAAATACAATTGCAGACTTCTTTGTTTGATGAAAAAGATGGGTTGATTCGTATTGCAGTTGCTGACTTAAAGACCCTATCTCCCCTAAAAGCCTATTTACATTTGTTGTTTGGTGATTTTGGATTTACCGCTTGGAGCGATGTAGAACGACTGTTAAACGGTGGGAGTGGTAAGGAGGTGCGATCAAAAACACATCGTTTGGTGCGTAATCGGGATGTTCTTTTGCTTGAGGAACTAAAGGAGCATGATAGCACAAACTACTACCTTGACGAGAACGTTGTGGAAATGGAACACCCCGTTCATATGAGAATAAGACCGGCAGCCGGTATAAAAGAGTGGGGCGACAACGTACTATACGTTGACAAGGAAACGTTAAAGTATCCCCTAGTTGTTAGGAAATGGGAAAAAGGCGACTATTTTCATCCGGTTGGTTTGGGAGGGAGAAAGAAACTTTCAAAGTACTTTAAAGACGAAAAAATGAGTGTAATCGCTAAACAACAACAATGGCTATTATGCTCAGGAGAGGATATTATTTGGGTGATAGGTAAGCGGGCCGACGAACGTTTTAAAGTGCATAAAAACACTAAAAAAATCATAAAGTTCAAATTAAATAAATGAATAAGATAATTGTTCTTATTGTGTTATTTTTTAGCACATTAAATGCCGTGTCTCAGTCTGATGATGAGCCTGCGATATGGTCTCAAGAGTTGGTGAAGATTTCCGATACGGAATATAAGTTGATCATGAAGGGAAAGATACATGAGGGATGGCATGTATACTCCCAGTTTACTCCCGAAGGCGGTTCACAACCCAGTTTGTTCGAATACAAAGACGCGGGGAAAACCTACGAATTAGTGGGTAAAACGGAAGAGAGTAAAACGGAATCCGAATATGTAGAAGTCTTTGATTTAGAAGAGCTATTCTTTAAACACGAAGCAATATTTACCCAACGAATAAAACTAAAAGATCCTAACATCAAACAAATAGATGTTGACTTTTTTTACCAAATATGTAAAGAGGTATGTATACCTGCCGATGTATCCTTCAATTTTTCTTTGGATGGATCGGCCATAGTAGTCGAGGATAAGGAGGTCGATGCCCGGAGTTTGGAAATGACCGCGGCCCTAAAGCTTACTTTAAAGAACGCAGCATTGCTTGAAACTGGGAAAACCGATAAGCTAAATGCGGATTCAGGTATCTGGACGATCTTTGGCCTTGGCTTCCTTGGAGGACTTATCGCGCTTTTGACCCCCTGTGTTTTTCCAATGATTCCCTTAACGGTATCTTTTTTTACAAAACAATCCCGGAATAAATCAAAGGGTATTGTAAACGCCTTGCTATATGGGTTTTTCATAGTATTGATCTATTTTTTATTGAGCACCCCTTTTCATTTATTTGATTCGGTAGACTCGCAAATATTGAATACCATTGCTACCAATAGGTGGTTGAACATACTATTCTTTGTGATTTTTGTTTTTTTCGCTTTTTCGTTTTTTGGGTATTATGAGCTTACCTTGCCAAGTTCTTGGGCAAATAAAATGGATGCCGCCTCAACGAAAGCAGGTGGGTTTATCGGTATCTTTTTTATGGCGGTTACCTTGGCGATTGTTTCTTTCTCCTGTACCGGCCCTATTTTAGGCGGTTTATTGGGAAGTACCGCCCTGGCCGAGGGAGATGTAGCAACCAATCTTTCTGCCGGTATGACCGGCTTTGGTCTTGCTTTGGCCTTGCCATTTGCCTTATTTGCGCTTTTTCCTGCCTGGTTGAATTCACTCCCGAAGTCCGGTGGATGGATGACCACTGTGAAAGTAGTACTGGGTTTTTTGGAGTTGGCACTTGCCCTTAAATTCCTTTCCAATGCCGATTTGGTAGGGCATTGGGGGCTATTGAAACGAGAGGTTTTCATCGTTGTATGGGTGATTTTGTTCCTGTTGATGGCGGCCTATTTGTTTGGCTTGTTTCGATTTCCCCACGACGGCCCGAAACAGAAATTATCGGCCACAAGAAAAGGCATTGGGATGTTAAGTGTCGGTTTTTCCCTGTATTTAATTCTCGGATTGGGAAAAGTGGTCAATTTAAAACTACTGAGTGGCTTGCTCCCTCCTGATTTTTATAGCCTTATGGATAAGGAGAATGATTGCCCTCTGGGTATCGACTGTTATAAAGATTTTGAAGCAGGTGTTGCCCAAGCGAAAGTAACCAACAAGCCTATTTTGCTAGATTTTACCGGATGGGCGTGTTCTAACTGTCGGGATATGGAAGAAAATGTGTGGAGTGACTCGCAAGTATTCCCATTGATCAATGAAGAATACGTGTTGATTTCTTTATATGTTGATGACAGTGCCGAATTACCGGCAGAGGAGCAGTTCGATTTTAGATATGCCTCGGGTCGCGTAAAGACCATTGAGACCATCGGGCAGAAATGGGGCACTTTTCAAACCCTCAACTTTGGGGCGGCCTCGCAGCCACATTATGTATTGCTTTCACCCGATTTGAAAGTGCTGAATCATGCGATTCAAAAAACAGATGCGGAAACTTATAAGAGTTGGTTGTTGAAGGGAATTAATGCCCATAAAAAATAATTGCCCTTAACTTCGATGTGCGCTGACGTCTTCAGTGTTTCCCGAAAACAACAGGTTTTCTTGTTTGCTTAAATATGGTATCTTTCGGTGCAAACGAGATAAATATGAGATTGCTTCGCAAATTAGGATGGGTACTTTTAGTATTGGTTACCCTTCTCTTTATTACCACGGCCGTATTTATATACACACATAAACCAACCTACGACGGAGAGGTATCCTTAATAGGGATAGATAGCGAGGTCGAGGTGTACTATGACGCCTATGGTATACCCCACATTTATGCAGAAAAAGAGCTAGATGCCATGCAAACTTTGGGGTATGTGCATGCGCAAGATCGTCTTTGGCAAATGGAAGTACTTCGTAGAATAGGGAGTGGGCGCCTTTCGGAGCTTTTCGGGAAGGATTTGGTAAGTACTGATCGTTTTTTCCTTGCACTGGGCATCGATGATGCTTCGCTTGCCGCCGTAGAGAAGTTGGACCGTACGAGCCGATCGGTTCAACTGGCACAGGCATATTTGAAAGGAATTAATAGGTTCGTAGAAGAAGGACCGACGCCCGTAGAGTTTTACCTTACAGGTATTGATAAGAGTGATTTTACCTTGAAGGATGTGCACAACATTATGGGATATATGGCCTTTAGTTTTGCTATGGCGCATAAGACGGACCCACTGCTAACGAAAATCAACGACAAATTGGGAAGTGCCTACCTGAAGGATTTGGCAATTGATATAAGCTCAAATTCGGAGTTGATACGGAATGCGCCCTCAAAAACCGATACCATCAAAGAAAAAACCATGGCTTCGGTCATGAAATCCCTAGAGAAATTATCGATTCCCTTGTTCGAAGGCAGCAATAGCTGGGTACTCGGTCCTGAAAAAACAAAAAACGGGAAAGTAATTTTTGCCAACGACCCTCATATTGGTTTTTCACAACCTTCTGTTTGGTATGAAGCCCATATTAAAACACCCGATTATGAAAAATATGGGTATTATATAGGGGGCATGCCTTTTCCGTTGTTAGCGCATGACAGAACACAGGCCTATGGTTTAACAATGTTTGAAAACGATGATGTGGATTTCTTTTACGAAGAAAACCATCCGAGCGATAGCATGCGGTATAAAAATTCTAGGGGTTGGGCTGAATATGAAGTAGTTTCTAAGACAATTCCCGTGAAAGGCGGTGAAACGATCGATTTTAATTTTAAGAAGACAAATCGTGGTCCGGTAATGAATGGCATAGCCGACCAGATAAGGGGGGAGACGCCCATTTCGATGTGGTGGGAATATACCCAAGGAGATATTCAGGTGGTCGAAGCCACTTATCGCTTGTCCCATACGAAGCATATAGATGACTTTCCAAAAGCGCTTGAAAAAATCCATGCACCGGGACTTAATGTTATGTATGGTGATGCAAAGGGAAATATTGCTTGGTGGGCCTCCGCACATTTGTATCAAATTCCTGATAGCGTCCGTACCAAGTTTGTTCAAATGCCTGGTTCGGGACTTTCTACAAAAAAAGAATACTTAGATTTTTCCCAAAATCCCCAAGCGATCAATCCACCTTGGAAGTACGTCTACTCGGCCAATAACCAGCCCGATTCTATCGCTGGAATGCTATATCCGGGATATTACTTACCCGAGAATAGGGCGAAACGCATTGTACAGCTTTTGGAACCCAAAAATGACTGGGATGTCACAACCGTTTCAGAAATGATGGTCGATGTGACATCCGCGGTAAATCCGGGCATTGTTGCCGATCTTGCCAATTCGATTGACGTAAATACCGCCTCAGAAAAGCAAATCAAAATATTGGATAAGATGAAGGCTTGGAAAGGATCGTACGGTTTGGAAAGTGTGGAAGCCACGATTTATACGCGCTGGATTTACTTTGTGCTTAAAAACACCTTTTCTGATGAAATGGGACCACTTTTGTT
>CALIIC010000138.1 GCA_938020445.1 uncultured Flavobacteriaceae bacterium
GTGGGTGCACTACCTCGCCTTTGACCTTCTTGTGGGCATGTGGATGGTAACCCAAAACAAAGAACTTGGTATTCACCAAGCCTTAATGGCCCCTTGCCTGTTCCTAACCTTTATGTTCGGCCCCATAGGATTTTTACTGTTCATCATCATCAAAGACATTCAACGCAGCATACAATGAATTGCAACAACCCCACGCACCCACCATTCACCCATTTAAACAAAACCGAATTGGATTCTTACACACACCCCTTGATCAAAACGAGTTTGCCTTCCAATAGCATTGTAAAATCATGGGGGCATTTTCAAAGAACGATCGTACACCTATTCACAAAAGTCAAAGCAGAAAGTGCCGTACTGTATTGGGTGGCCTTGGCCATCTCTTTCATTGGGCTAGGTTGTCTCGTAGGCCTCCTTATTGATGATAGAACCTTACTGGGGGTGAGCGTTTGGCTAAAACCCCTGAAATTCTCCCTTTCGATCAGCATTTATTTCATCACCACAGGCTATCTCATTACCAAATACCCCTATTCCAACAAAAAGAAGCGCTTCATAAACCATACTACCGCCTGGTCTATGCTTTTGGAATTTCTACTAATTGTTTTCCAAGGTTCAAGGGGCGTACAAAGTCATTACAACACCGGCAGCCTATTCGATGGCATCTTATTTATGCTAATGGGCGTGTTTGTCGGCATTAATGTACTCTTAATGGTCCTGTTCATTATAGACACGGCACGGCTAAAACTAAAGACTTCCAAAGCGGTACAATGGAGCATATTACTGGGTTGGATCATAGTCGTTTTTGGCAGTTGGGTTGGGGGTCAAATGATTAGCCAAATGGCACATAACGTAGCAATTGCCGATGGCGGCGCAGGGTTGCCCCTGGTAAATTGGAGTACAAAAGGCGGCGATTTAAGAATTGCACATTTTTTCGCATTGCATAGTATTCAGATAATTCCGTTATTCGCTCTATGGGTTTCTAAAAAACTGCATTTTTCCGATCGAAATCAACTCATCCTGGTGACCATTTTTGGGCTATTGTTCGCCTCATGTATCGGGTTTATTTTTTACCAAGCGAAGCAAGGCATTCCCCTGATCGCATTATAATTAAAACGAATGTTTTACAACAAAGAGAAGCGTATACACTATTTGGGATTCAATGACTTTTGGTTCAAAACGGTGGGTATTTTACTTATTAGCCTATTGACATACTACCTTTTCAGCAACCCATTTCGAGAACGCCCTCTTTTGGGGATGTTTATCAACTGGAGTGTCTCCTTGGTGTTTTCGACCATAGATTGGTTTATCATTCGCTATTTAATGATTCTTTTACGAAAAAGATTCCCGGCCTTAAAAGACAGTGCGTTACGCGTTTTCTTCTTTTTTCTTTCCATTGTCGGCACCGTCATCATCATCGATTATCTAGGCATCTCTTTGGTATCGCAATTTACAAATGAGGACTATAATTTTCTGGAACGCTCCCAAGCCCTGCTTTCCATTATTCTCATCAGCACCATGACCATGGCCATTTACGAGGCGATCCATTTTTATATAAGGCTAAAGAAGTCTATAAGAGATGAAGAACAGGCGAAACAAGCCATTGTACAGGCGCAATTGGATGCACTGCGCAATCAAGCGCAACCCCATTTTTTCTTCAATACCTTGAATACGCTGCGAGATATTATTGACCAAAACTCCAAGGAAGACGCAAAGGAGTTTGTAGATAAATTATCGGACATCTATCGTTTTTTGCTAGAATCTGGCAATGCCGACCTCATTGCCCTAAGAGACGAATTGAAGTTTGCAAAGGCCTACATTCATATACAATCCGAACGTTTCGCAGATAATATGAAATTGCATTGGGGTATCCCGGAAGGCGAATTAGAGAAGATGATCGTGCCCATGAGCTTGCAACTGTTGTTAGAGAACGCGATCAAACATAATGTGATTTCAAAGGCAAAACCTTTAACGATAAACGTGATCGCAGAAAACGGCAAATTGCGCGTGAACAACAAAATACAGCCAAAGTCTACAAAATTACCCTCGACCAAATTGGGGCTAAAAAACATCAAAGAACGTTATCGATTGATTTCGAATGAATCGGTAGAATTACTGAATGACGGAGATCAGTTTACCGTTTCCCTACCCTTGTTAAAAAAATCGGCACAAAAAAAACGCTATGAAGCTATTGATCATTGAGGACGAGCCGCGAGCAGCAAGTCAATTACAGCGAATGCTTACCACCATTGGCATCGATTATGAGCTACTGGACACAATCGACACCGTAGAAGAGGCCGTACAATGGTTTGAGCGCAATAAGGCACCAGACCTGGTATTCATGGACATTCAATTGGCCGATGGACTAAGTTTTGAGATTTTTCAAAAAACAACCGTGGAATCTCCGATCATCTTTACGACCGCTTTTGACCAATATGCCATTCAGGCCTTTAAGGTAAATAGTGTAGATTACTTGCTAAAGCCCATCCAACGCAATGATCTTGAAAAAGCGATGGCCATGTTCAATAAGTCGAATAAAAGCAATTCTTTCGATCCTGAAACCTTAAAAGAATTGTTGGGAAGCGTACAGGCGGATCCAAAACGCGAAGGCATATTGGTGAAAGAAGGAAGCGGGTTTTTACACATCAAGATAACCCAATTGCGCTATTGTTATTCCGAAGACAGTATCACCTTTGGGGTAACTTCCGATAAACGATACATCATCAACGAGACCATTGACGAGTTATTCGATTCGCTGGACAAAAGTCAATTCTATAAAATAAACCGCGGGCAAATCGTGAGCAAAGCTTCCATACTAAAAATAGACCCTTATTTTAATCACCGGGTCAAACTAACGATCGCCAACCCACGAGATCAGGAATTTATTGTAAGCAGACCAAAAACGCCCGATTTTAAAGACTGGATGAACCGGTAGTACCTTTCATTACAATTCAACTACCCAAAACGATCTTCTGACAAAAACCCTTTTCAACAGCTTCCCATAAGCATGATATTGCACTTGAATTAATTACACCAAACGTAAAATTGAAGTGATGAAAAAAAGCAACGTGAACAAATGGCACTATCTACTGTTTAGCACCCTACTTCTGATTATCGGTTTTTTTATATGGCCCAGCGGTACGCAAGAAATTCCACCGGACCATAAAGACACTACTAGAAATCAACGATGGACGGCAGACCTGAATTTCTTTGAGAATGAATACCTGCCCAATTCCAAAACTTTTTCCAAAGATTCGCTAGCGGCTTGTAAGGTGCTAGTAAATCGTCTTAGAAAAGATATAGATGTGCTGACTGACAATCAGATCATTCTGGAACTATCCAAAGGCGTCGCCATGGCAAACAATGGTCATACCACCATACATCTTAGCGGTATGAACAAGGTACCCCTAAGGTTCTATTGGTTTTCAGACGGGCTGTACATCGTTAAAACAGACAAGGCTTCCTCAAAATACCTTGGTTCAAAAGTGTTGGCGATAAATTCAATGGGGATCGATACTGTCCTGGAAAAAATGAACCCTTATTTATCGGGCATTGATTCCTTCAAAAAATTTACGGCATCCAATTACCTCAACAGTCCCGAGATTTTAAATGGCATCGGAATCTCTGAAATGGATCGTTTGGAACTCCTTCTTTTAAAAGAAAATGATACCCTCAACGTACATTTTGGCACAAAGAAAATGCCAAATACCAAATATGAATATGAGACCTGGACAGATTTGTACCCTAGCACCGGCGAAGATGCTTCGTGGCAGCATGTTTTAAACGAAAACGACCCACTGCCATTGTACCTTAAGGAAATGGAAAAGGGTGTTTCATACACGTTTATGGAGGCCGAAAAAATAGCGTATTTCAGTATCAATGCCCTATGGTACAACTGTGAAGATTTTGAAGGTAAGATCGATGCGTTTCTTGATACCTTGAAAGGAAAAAATGAGTACAATGTGGTTATTGATGTGAGGTATTATACCGGAGGGGACTTTATAATCCCGACCAAATTGGCGACCGACCCTCCCAAAATAATTGATGCGGATAAGAAAATTTACCTTATTACAAGTAACAAAACATTTTCGGCCGGACTCATTACGGCGGCACGGATCAAATATTTTGCCAAAGACAAAATTGTGGTCGTCGGGGAAAAGGTAGGCGACAATTTAAAATTTTGGGCAGAGGGCGACTATTACACATTGCCTTATTCC
>CALIIC010000139.1 GCA_938020445.1 uncultured Flavobacteriaceae bacterium
ATATGTTCGTTTGAATGTATTTATCTAAGGAGCTGTTTTTCTAAAGGCATTTATCATTTTTATTTTGTCTGCTTTAAATTCAAGTAAATCACATCCAAATATCACAGATTTATCCTTGAATACATATGTCCATTCGTAAACCCCAAAATCTTCGAATACTTTTACATTTTCCACATATGCCTTACCGCCTGAATCATGTTCCATCATCTTTTTGACACCTTCCATAACAGTTACCTTCCCATTATACGTTGTGCCAGGTTCCGGGCCAACCGATGCCTTATAAATGCAGTCGCTTGTGAAGAATGAAGCAATTTTATCAATTTTTTGGTCACCCCAAGCTTCGATAAATTTTAATAAAATTTCTTTTGTCATAATCTTAAGTTTATGTTGTTCTCTTTTATTTCCAAGTCAAAATGTCATTCATGTTTCTTCTTGACTTAAGACGCTTGGGGGTTTTTGTTCGGTAGCCAAATGCTACCATGTAGGACAACCCGTATTTTTCTGTATCTACCCCAAGTTTTTCCCGCAAAAGAATTTCTGCTTTTTCTTTGATAAAACCTTCAATAGGACAACTGTCAATGCCTATCATCGCTGCAGCGGTCAACATATTTCCCAAGGCTATGTATGATTGTTTGGAAGCCCAATCAAACATTTTTCTATCTGTATCCAAGACAAAATCATGTTCTTGAAATTCCCTAACAAGCCTTAAATATCTTTTAGTAATATCTTCAGGAAATTGTTTGACTTCGTTTAGCATATGCATGATATAATCCGAATCCCATTTGGTCATTGGTGCTTTCATACTTAAGCCTAAAACAAAATGGCTGGCAGTATTCAATCTTAAAGGTGCTCCTGTAACTATTGGTTTCAACGCTTCACGTAATTCGGGTTCCTGAACGACTATAAAATGCCATGGCTCAAAACCAAAAGAGCTTGGAGATAAGTTTGCTATTTGCAGAATGAAACTTATGTCAACATTGGACAGTTTTCTATTGGTATCAAATTCTTTTGTGGCATGTCTATATTGAAAGGCCTCGATGATGTCTTTTTTTGAAATTGATGGTGTTCTCATTTTTACAATTTTATTGCTATACTAAATATAGTAACAATAGTAAGTATATTATACTATCTTTGCAATAACGGTCAAAAAGGATAGTTTAATTAAATTGGAAATATGCACACATTTCATGGAAAAGAATATCCCTGCTGTACGAGTTTAACGATGGGAATTATTGGTGGAAAATGGAAGGCGGTTATCCTATACTATCTTAAAAATGCCACACTACGCTATAATGAGCTTAGGAAGAAAATGCCTACGGTAACCGAACGCACATTAAGTATGCAGTTAAAAACATTGGAAAAAGATGGAATCATCAAGAGGAAAGTCTATACCTCAAAACCACCGTTAAAAGTAGAATACTCCTTAACCGAGTTTGGCGTGACTTTGGTGCCCGTGATAGATGCTATTGGGGATTGGGGAACTTATGCTATTGGGCGTAAAGTAGAATAAGATAAAGAAGTGCAGTGCCAAATAGGCCAGTGCATCGACCCGCTCAAAAAAAAAAGTTCTGGGAGACCTTTTTTTTATGCCGTTTACCCATGCAACGCTACATAACGCAGAACATTACTGAACAAAAATGTTCTATAATTTGACGTTATATCAAATCGCGATACATTATTGGAAATTTAAACCGATTCCAGGCCTAATTGTATGTAAGCTAGTTTCGTTTTTGACATCTTATCTTTTTGACACCTCCAAAAAGGACGTTGCTTTCTGAAACGCTCAGAAAGTAAACATTCTCTATTCTAACACTATTTACAGTATACCTGTTGGTCCGGTAGCTTCGAATATCATTTTCGCCCAAAGAACTCAATTCTGTAGTGATCAAAAGCAGTTATTCGTTCGAAAACAAGTCCGAAAAGGAAGCAAAAAACCGTTCAGTTGACCGGTTTTTTTGTCTGAGTATGCTGTGTATGAATTCCTAAAAACGGACGCCCCGGCACTCAACTATACTCTACATATTTATCATGAATCTTGCTGTAGCGAAGCGATAGAATATCTTTCAGGTAATTTTGATACACTTTCCAAGGGGCTTTGGACCCCTGTTTTGGAAGAATATTTTCAGCCCTGAGAATATAGCCCGCATTGGAATCTATTAATGGCTCAGACGTAAAAGCGTCCTTGTTGTACCTTGCAATACAACTGGAATACCCTTGTTCGTCCATATAGTTCAATAAACGGGTTACATAATGGCTAGACAACTCACATTTCAAGGTCCATGATACATGGGTATACCCCACAGCAACGGCAAAATTGGGAATATCGTTCAGCAATACGCCCCTATAACAATGCATATCTCCCGAATCGATCACTTGGTCGTTTACCTTTAGGGCAATGCCCCCGAAAAGTTGAATTTTAAGTCCGGTTGCGGTGACAATGATATCCGCATCCAACAATTTTCCAGAAGCTAATCGTAGTCCGTTTTCGGTAAATTTTTCGATCGCATCGGTAACCATCGTAACCTTCCCTTTCGTAATTGAATCAAACAAATCGGAATCGGGAATTACACATAACCGTTGATCCCAAGGTTTATACTTTGGGCTAAAATGTTTCATATCGTACTGTGGTCCCAAGGCCTTCCGAACATCGTTTTGTATGAGCTTTGATATAGCGCGGGGCCATTTGCGAGATGCAAAGTAAAATCCAAGGCTCACCGAAATGTTCTTCCATCGCGAAAGTGCGAACGCCATTTTACCTGGAAGTACTTTTTTCAACGCATTGGCTACCACATCTTTGCTCGGCAAATTCATAATATAGGTCGGCGAACGTTGCAGCATGGCAACACTTTTTGCTTTTTTTGCCAACTCGGGCACCAAGGTAACCGCAGCTGCCCCACTACCGATGACCACCACTTTTTTATCTTGATAATCGAGCGTGGCATCCCATTTTTGCGGGTGTACGATGGTTCCCTTAAAAGAGGTACTATTGGGAAATTCAGGTGTATGCCCTGTATCATAATCATAGTAGCCCGCGCACATGTATAGGAATTTACATTCCATAAATTCATGCGTCACCTCTTTGTGCGACGCTACTTGTACCTTCCATTTTTTGGTAGTATCTGACCATGAGGCGCTTATAAGGCGATGGTTGTAGCGAATTTTAGTGTCTATTTTGAACTTTTTGGCCGTATCTTTTATATAATTGAGGATCGATGGCCCATCGGCTATGGCTTTCTGACTTTTCCAAGGGTTAAAGGAAAACCCCAAGGTATACATATCTGAATCGGACCGAATACCGGGGTACCTGAACAAATCCCAAGTACCTCCCATAGATTCCCTGGCTTCTAAGACCGCAAAGCTCTTATTGGGACATTTTTTTTGGATGTGATAGGCCGCTCCTATTCCAGATAATCCGGCTCCAATAATAAGTACGTCGTATTGCGCTATGTCAGCAGTCATTTGTATCTTTTTTTAGTTCTTTAATTGGGCAGACTTAGGCTCATTTGCTTGCACACTCCCTTCTAAACTCTTTTTATTTTTCCACTTTTCGTTCTAGGTATCCCAGCCACAAACTTGATTGTATTGGGCATAGCATAGTCGGGGATTTTCCCTGCTAAAAATGAAATCACATCTTCCTTATCTACTTCTTGTGAGACAACCAATTCGGCAACCAACCGGTCCGCATCCGAAAATACCCTACAATCTGTGACCGCATTATAGCGCAACAAAGTAGTTTCTAATAGTTCAGGGCTTATTCTAAAACCATTATGTTTTATAAAGGAGCTGATCCTACCGGTAATGACCAATTCTTCACTTTCATTGAGATAGCCCATATCGCCCGTTGCGAAAAAACGGCCCGCCACTACTTTTTTTGCAATACATTTTCCAGAAATTTGAATTTCGCCTTCCTCCCCTTTCTTGGCAATCTGCCCCGTGCTGTCTATAATCCGTACTTGGTATAATGACACCACTTTTCCACAACTTTTCCAGTCATGTTGGTCATAAGGGGGCGTAAAAAGCTTTATACTGATGACCGATGGGGTTTCCGTCATCCCATAGCGCACGCTGTAACTAAGTCCTGGGTAGTGTTCCCGGTAGTTGCTTACAACAGCAGTATTAAGGGCACCTCCTCCAAAACCTATATGACGCAGGCGGGTCAACTTCGTTTTTTTTAGTACCAACCCCAATTGGTGATGAAAATGCGGAACTCCTTCAATGGCCGTGACCTTATTCGCAGTAGTGGTTTTGAGCAGTTCTTTCACCGGACCAATGAACGACCTTTCCTTAGGAAGTATAACGGTACTGCCCCCATAGGTGTATTCTAATAAACAGATCATACCATAGGCGTGAAACAAGGGAGAAGTAATGAGTACTTCTTGATTTTCGGTATAGGCAAGCAAACCTTCTTTATGCAATGTTGTAATAGCTTCTTCATACAGGCCGAATGATATGGGAATCCATTTCGGATTTCCCGTGGTTCCACTAGAGAAAAAGTTGAACATAGTAGGGGAGTCCTTTATTTTTTTGATTGATTCTTCCATTCTCACATGACCAGAATCATTGCCACCCATTGACTTGGAAAGGTTTGAAAAATCAATATGTTCCGATTGTTTTTGTAGCGCTGGTATATCAGAAACCAGACAGGCATTGTCTGTCGTTTCTAGTATTTCCAGCATTTTATCGGTATCGGTGATTCCCGGAACTAGAACGATATCCATATTAGTGAAAAGACAGGCCCAAATGGCACACATTAAATATTCGGAGTCCTCAATATTTACATAAAGCGTTGTTTGGTTTTTCTGCTTGCAAGATGCTAAAAACACTTTCCCCAAGCGTGTAGCCAAAGTATAATAATCTGCCCATGAAAGAGCGGTAGTACCTCCCCTTAAATAAATATCCGCTGGTTTTTCAGTGAGGTGTTTTAGAAAAAATTCTTCGGGATGCGCCTTTCTCATGTATGCTAATTTTATATTGTTTTAGACATGCTACCGACGAGTACCTGTCCTAATAATTCTTGTTTATGTTGCAATTTGTACGCCCCTGCCATTGGCATCAAAAGCCCCCCTGAAAACGGGTTCTGAACGATCATTTTGAAAAGAATACGCAACATATTTGTCATCATGCGTAAGTGATATCGGATTGGAATGCAATTGCCCATTGATAAACACCTCTGGGCAGGCTACTTCATTCTTCTTGATATGAATGGCATTCGTAGCTGTTACCCCCTTTAAGGCTGCAATTTGTGGCGTTATATGCCTTCGTACTTCAGATGACTGTGTGTTTCGATCGCTTGTGCTTATTTTTTTTATACCCCAGTACACCTCATCAAAATCAGTTTCTTCCGTACAAACCGTTGTATAGACCAGGTTTTTTGTGAAGAGGGTCTTTGCGAACAGCCTATAATTAGGAGTCTGAACCCTTGAACCAAGCATTTTTGTATCACAGAACCCTTTTTTACGCCAGCAATCCTCTAGATTGAAAAGTGGAATGTCTTTTTGAAAAAAAGGGTGCGATAATTCTTCTGTAACGATCTTGGTGGGTGCGAACTTAAAATGGGGATCTATTCTTTTGACACATTTATAGGAGGCTTCTTTTACCGCCCAAAAAAACCATAAAAGTTCGTGTTTAGACCGGCGCTCATTCAGGAGTTGCTGTTCACTTTTGTGCAGCACTTTATGCACAAACCGCTCGTCTTTGAACTTATTGATACAGTTTTTTGCACTTAGGTACACCAAGTCATTACCTACTGACCGCATTCGCTAGCTTTGTAGTGATGATATCGACACAGCTTTTCACGGTGTTAATTTTCTCTATTGCGGCGTTATCAATGTCTATTTTAAACTTTGTCTCGGCCTCCAGGACCACATCGATCAAATGCGCCGAATTTATTTTCAGATCATCAATAAGATCTGCTCCTTCATGTAGGTTCTCGAGTATTGATTCGTCCTCGACGTAATTTTGTAGAATTGTTTTGAACTCTTGTAAAATGACTGTTCGTTCCATAGTTATCTTAACTTTTAGGGTATTCGGAGAAAACAATGCAGGAGTTCACGTCCCCAAAGCCAAAGTTTGCCTTCATAACCGTTTTTATTTCTTTTTTTATCATTTTAAGCGGCACACAGGATCGATCTATAACCGCTTCGATTTCCGGATGTAAATCTTCGCTGTTGATGCTTGGATGCACATAGTTGTGATAAAGCTGTAACACCGCTGCAATAGACTCAATAGCCCCAGCAGCACCCAAACAATGCCCGATCATGGATTTAACGGAATTGATATAGGGGAAGTCTTTTCCCTTTCGTTGCAGTACCTCCATCCAATTTGCCACTTCTACCTTATCTGCAAAGGTTGCCGTTAAGTGTCCCGATATAAGGTCTACTTCCGACGCTTTGACCCCACTTTTTTCCAAGGCCGTTGCAATGCACTTCTGAACCGCAATATGATTGGGTGCGGTCATCGTTCCCCTGTTTCGTTGTCCACCAGAATTACTGTTTCCGCTCAATATTTCAGCATAGATCTTAGCACCTCTTTTTTTGGCGCTCTCCAAATCTTCCAACACCAGTGCGCCGGCTCCTGACGCTGGAATAAAACCTGCTGCGGAACTACTCATGGGCCTTGAAGCCCTATGCGGGGAATCATTCGATTTTCTGTTCAAAAGCCGCATCGTATCAAAGGTGATCCAGATATAGGGGCTAGAGGGCTCACAGCTTCCCACCAACACCCGTTTCGCCGAACCTGCTTTGATCTTTTCGAAGCCCATAATGATCGAGTCACTACCGCTGGAACATGCCGAGGAATTGGCATATACATGATTCCCCAAACCTAGAATACCACTGATATAGGCAGGCGCAGAACTTAACATTAACTGCTCCACGACCCGGGTACCCAGTTTTTTTGCCTCTAACTTTTCAACCGTTTCCATTGCTTCTCTTACAAAATCCAAATCGGCAATAGTGCCCCCAAAAATACAGGCCGTATCCCAATCTGTATGTTCCTTATTAATGGGAAGGCCGGCATCGTACCAGGCCTCTAGTGCTGCGGTACAACCATACTTTAGCGCCGTACTTTTTAAGCTTTTATACGTATTCGGCCTCAAATGCTCGGCCAACGGGCCGGTATCGCATTCTGGAACGCCCCCCACTTGGCAACCTGCGCCCCAAGCGTGCATACGCGGTGAAAAACGAATCCCCGAGGTACCGTTTTGAAGTGCCCGATGAAAGGATTCGATATTTTGCCCATTGGGGGCTACAACTCCCATTCCCGTTATTACCACGCGTTTATTTTGCATCCTCTATGAATCGGTGATTTCTTATAATAATTGACATTTGCCGATATCCATACCGGTATCATAGCCTTCCAAACCCAATAACTATTGTGAAAGCGGAATAGATTTGGTTTGCCCTATCAGCGCCAAATTCTCTTGAAGCCCCTCGTAAATTAAACGAGCTATCTTTTTAGGATACTCAACGATCATAAAATGAGACCCCCCATCAATATCTACGACCCTGATATGCGGGTTGATGTCAAAAAGTTCAAAATCCAGGTAATCAAATTCTACAATAGTATCTTCAGAACCGGTCAATAAAACAAAGGGAACGTCTACATCCTTGAGAAGTTTCTCTCCTTCAAAATACCCAAACTGCACATACATTTTTAAGTATGTTTTTAAGGCATTTGGTGTATTTATCATGTAAAATGCCAAACTGGCAAGCGGGCTTTCGGATTCTAACAAATCATAAAGGTCAAGGCTCGAAGAGCCATCGTCTTCCTCTTCTTCATTGATAAGGCTCAGAAAATCTTGGGAGGGGATGATCCCCACTTGATCTATAATTTTGATCATTCGCTTAATAGCGCCAGGGTCTTTTTCAACCTTTTCTTTGATCTGCAGCAACAAACCTGTAAACTTCCCTTGATTTTCGAGATCAAGCTTTTTATGGGCCGAATTAAGGGTAATCACAGATTGTACCGCATTTTTCATTTTTTCACGGATACCAAGAATGATCTTTGACCCAAGACACCAACTAAGGCAATGAAATTGTTCGTATTTCTCTGCCTCAATAACTTTCAAGAAATCGCTCACCATATGATCAAAACTGCATTTATCTTCGGGTAATTCTACCTCGCAATTTGGAAAACCTCTATAATCAACAGCAAGGATGGTGAATTCTTTGCTCAGTATTTGAATAATGGGGATCCAAAATTTGATACTCATTCCCGGGGCGTTGGCAATTAAAATTCGTTGCGTCCCTTCCCCCATTTTGTAATAGGTAATTGGTATTCCATCCTGTGATTCTATACGCTTTATCTCCATAACACTGTTCATTTCTTCAATTATACTTTTATCCTACGATCTCGGCAACCTGTTTTCTATTCACATAGTCATCAACTACTTCTTCTATCTTATTGGGGTAGTAAGGATAATCATAGGTTGCGCCCAAAATGCGTGCAGTACGTTCGGTACTAAACTTTACCTTGTTGTTCGCATAGGGCAAAATGTAATTAAACCCATAGGACATTAATTTTTCACTTCGAGTTCTTGGGGTGCGCTCAAACGCTTCATTGGGAACTACATTTATTCTTAAATGGCTGAAGGCTACAATATTTTGAAGTTCCTTGATACCAATATTTGTTTTATTGGTGATGTTAAATACTTGATGGGGTTCTTGTACCCGCTCATTTATAAAAACCATATTGTCAATAACATGATCGATCGGAATGAGGTTAAGGCCTATATCATTATCAGATTCAAAACGCAATACCTCTACCTCCCCTGTAGCATTTTTAATATAACTGTTTAGGTTTACCAAGGAATCTAGGGCCAAATAGAACCCCGTATAATTAATGAGGCGTTTTGTTTTAGTGTCTCCCATAACAATGGAAGGTCTAAATACGACGCTGAAGAGCTTTTCATCCCTACCATAGTCCAACACTATATTTTCAGCCATTAATTTAGATTTCTCGTACTCATTTTTAAAAGTTAAATCCTCTGTAAGAAGCAATTGTTCTTCCTTTAAATGGGTCACTGTTCTACCGCCTACATAGGCCGTGCTGATATAGATGAATTTGGAGTCCCTGTTGCTATGCCGTTTATGAAGGTCCAATACGTTCTTAACACCGTCAATATTGGCTGCATAGATCTCATCCCTATCCTTGGGCATATATTTTAGGGATGATGCAAAGTGCCAGGTTTCATCGAAGATATCATCTAACTGAATTCCCTTCATTTCTTCCGTTTGTGTCATTTCACATTTTATTGCGATCAACTTTCCGGCATCAATAAAGTGTTGCACCTCCTCCACGGGCATCCAAGTGCTGAGGCTTTTTATCATTTTTTTGATATGGGCATCTGTCGTCAACTTTGTTTTGGCACGGACCAAGGCAGTTATTCGATACCCCATATTTAAAAATCGATAGGCCGCAAAGGCTCCTAGATTTCCCGTAATTCCGGTAAGGAATAAATTTTTAGCGTTCCCTTTGTTCATTACTATCTGTATTATTTGGATTCACTTCGTTTTAAAGATTTCCCGCTGTGCACTATGCGCCGTTTGCATATAAAATTTCGCATTTAGAGCATATGGGCATTAATTCGTTGTTATGGATTTCCCTGAATTTTCGAAACTCTTCTCCATGCCATACTTCCTCAAGGGTGTTTTTCGATAAATCGCCGACTACGAATTCTGTAAATTTTTTACAGGGTGTTACAGTACCGTTTGGCAATAAGTCTATTCGATTCGAAATCCCCAGACAACGCGTTCTATTTTGTCCCGGTTTTGAATCCCCTTCAATGTATCCTTTCACATCACCATCATCCAGGCCCGGCTGAAAACGAATGCGGATATTCCATTTCCTGTTCCGGATCATCATGATTTGCTCAAATAGCGTCTCTATTAAAAGAGGGTTCAGCTTAAACCCAAAAGAATGCCAGGTATTTTTTAAGCCCTTGTCGGTGCCCATCCAACTATAATTTTCCTTGAACAAATTGTCCATGTATTCGGCAACTTCTTTGGGAATGTACCAAGGGTAATTTATGTACAGGGTTTCTATCCCTTCCTTGTTGTTGAAGTAATCGCAAAAGTCATATAATTGAGGAATAAGTTCATCACTTAAAACGGATGCAATCGATACATATCCTTTATAAACGCCCTGCTTTTGGAGGTCTAATAGCAGCTCTACATTGTTGATGATCTTGTTAAAGGTATTCTTACCTCTAATTTTATCATGTGCCTCTTGTAGGCCTTCTACACTTATTAATATAATAAGGCTTTCAGATACACGAAGTATGCTGTCTAGCTTTCTTTTTATACTCATGCCGTTGGTACAAACAACGGTTTCGCGAGGGTCGTTCTCCAATAGGTCGATCAGTTCGTTCCAATGGGAATAAATCATTGGTTCGCCTCCCCAGAGGTAGATCAAAGACTTGTTTTCCTTGGTGCGCTCAAAGATGTCCCTGATCAGTTCAATATCCATATCCCCGACTTGTTTTACTTCGGGTTTATCCAGGTGTTTGTGATACCCTTCCTCATTCCATTGAAAACAATGCGTACAGCGCAAATCGCACCTATTCGACAATTTTAATCCTATTTCATAGGGCAGTTCCAAAGCAAATGTGGGGTCTTTTTCCCTTTCCTCGTTACATCTTTTGGTCATCTTGATCTTCCTATGAAGACGTTTTAAAGCGAGATCTCTATAATCTTGAACTGAATGTGGTTGCGTAATCATACTATTCCCTTATTTTAAATTAAACTTTCATTTTCGATATATGCGGATAAAAAATCCGGTAGATTTTTTTTAACTGCTTGAATGCGCGCTACACACTTCGCGAGGACTTCTTCAGAAAAATTCTGTGCTTTCCAGCTTTCAAAAGACAGCCCAATTTGAAGGGAATCGCATATTCTACGATTTCCCTGTTCATTGGGACCCATTGGATCTAAATACACCAAAGGGGTTTCGGTCAGGAGTGTATCTAGCAGCGTCATTCCGCCAGGTTTTGAAATAATCGCCTTGCTATTGTTTATGATACCCAAAGCCCCATGATGTTCTTCACATGCTTGGTAGTTGATTTCCCCATCTCTGAACCTGCCTAATTTTGGGAAGGTTGTATGGTAATCTGACCTATCGTTCAAGGGATCCCAAGAAGGGTCGTTCATATAATAACAAGTATTTTTCATCGTTTGATCATACTCCCCCGAAGTATGTATCATTATATTTTTTTTATAATCCGTATGGTCCAAACTGGCCATATGTTCAATGTAGTTTCCCAGGCCCCAGCCTCCACCATGTGCAAGAATAGCTTTGGGACGTTCAGCAAAGGGCGCAGGTTTAAAGCCGGGAATGCCTAGGGTATAGTTGATTTTTTCCTGCTGCAGATCAAAGAAACCATAGGTCTTGTTTATCGCTAATGAAGATGCTTGCTCCCCTGACCAAGTAGGGGAGATACCGGCATCTATTCTACAACAATCAATATTTACGTGCTTGCTTTCCTTATACTTATGAAGCACAGGAAGCCAAAGTCCTGAAAAACATAAAAACCGGGAAGCGCCTATTGCATCCCACTCTCTAAAGAGTTCCTCTATTTTTTTATCACTTAGCAAAGTTTTATTTTCTATAGGCATCTTTGCGGCCATTTTAGCGATACGGTAATCTTTTTTAAAGGCAACCCTTGATGCTTCAAAACGCGCAAGCTTCTCTGTTGTAAAGTAATGCTCTATAGTATAGATCGCATTGAACATCCCTGCTTTCCGAAGGCCGTTCCGAATTAGCAGCGAAGGAAAATAGATCCCGTACCCGATAACAGAGGTGAGGATAACGACTCGCTTGTTTTGATGCTGCTTCATAAATCAGGTTCTAACCGGGCAGGTTTTTAGAAATGCAATTAAACTTCCCAAATTCCTGAAATATTGAACATCGAAGTTTTCAATATCAACTTCGATGTTAAAAACATCTTCCATCTTTAACACAAATTGAATCATATCAAGTGAATGGAAACCAAAAGTCGATACCAAATCTGTTGTATCTGTTAGGGTATCAGGGGAAACGTGTTTGTCCATAACTTGCTGTAGTACTATGGCAATTTTTTCTTTCATTTTATCCGTATTATTGATTTACATTTTGTTTAATAATGGCGTTTGTGCCAATTCTTTTACCGCTTTTAACTGCTCTAGGGTATCTATTGAATACCAATCTTTGTCATATATTGGGGCGCATCTTAATCGCTTTTGCGTAATCAACTGGGCCCATACTTCGTTAAAATCATCTGTTCCCAAAATGGTTTGGTTCAATACATATGGGTTAATTATTTGTATTCCTGAGCAGTATTTTTTCGACACATTTGTTCTAGATAGTTCAACAACACAATTGTCTTTTTCGAAAATAAAATCCCCTTCGATCCCGACCACTGGCCGCACAGGAACCAGCAAGCAAGGAGGTTTGCCGGTATCAACGTAGTAGTCATGCAACAATTCCAAATCCAAATCCACTATATTATCACATGTCAATACTAAAACGGGGGCATTTATCAACTTCATAGGGGTGTTGAAAATCCACCATGCGTTTCCTTTCCCCGTGGTATTAAAAACCGAGGAAACCCCATATTCAATAACATATTTTGCAAGTTCGCCTCCTTTGTAGCCAACGGTAATTGCAATACCCGGAACCTTATTAATGATTTGACGTATCGCATTTGCAATGAGTGTAGAGTTATTAAACTTTATCATAGGTTTGGGCACATGATCGGTAAGAGGCATCATTCTAACACCTCTCCCAGCAGCCATAATAAGCACGTTTTTAATCATGATAGTTTGCTTTACTGATGAAGTATCAACTCCATTATTTCGTTATCCGATAGCTTTTTCGAAGTAGCCGTGCAGACACTATTTGCAAGTGGTTTTTTACTTATTTTTCGATAATCGATCAGATAGTATTCCTCTCCATTAAGGGAAACACTTTCTGTATGGTCTACCTCTGTAGTACCCACCATAATTTCATCGACCTTCTCCCCTTCCCTAGCGGGGATTTTTTCAAAAACACCCCCGTATTCCGATGTGAATACCTTTAGGACATCTTTCATATGGGCAGCGTACATTTTTGCCGCCAGTATATTGCCATTCGTTGTTTCAATATTTTCTAGAGAATGCCGAACCATTCTGGCGGCATCTTGTACCGAAAACATAAATCGTCTCATATCATAACCGGTCGTTTGTATGAGCTTGTCTTTTTCTAACATCCGTTTCCATATAGGGAATACAGATCCCGTAGACCACGCGATATTTCCAAATCGTACGCAGGTGAACTGCGTTTTCGATTTTTTGTTCAACAGGATAAATAATTTCTCCATGGCACTTTTTGAAATACCATAAATAGTAGTGCAAGGGGGTGTTGCTTTGTCCGTTGAAATACCGATTACAATAGCAGTTTTACTCTCCATCGCGACCCTTGCCACATTCTGAGACCCCATTATGTTGATATCTATACATTCCGTTGGAAACTTTTCGGATAGGTTTACATATTTTGTTGCAGCGGCATGAACAATAATTTCGGGTTTGTAAATGGCCGTAGCCTCCCGAAGCGCCGCATAATTTGTAATATCAAGAGGTATTACCTCACAACCGGTAGTCTCTTTAGCGTACGCATTTTGTTCCGCGTTTCTGCCAGCAAGAATCACGTGATACCCCTTGCGTAATTGCATTCCCAACGTTCTACCCAAAAAACCGGTTCCACCGGTAATCAATATTGTTTTCATAGTTTATTCAGAAATTTTACCACGCGTTTTTATTCGATAAGCAAGCAACAGCCAATAAAGACCATCGCTAGACTTCATCTATCACTTGTTGGTGTACTATGGTTTTTGGTTATTAAAGCGGCTTCGATCATATCCCGTTCGCTATCTTAAGAAAGCAACGATCACTGTTCGTGAAAAGAGAAAAATCAATTGCCTCTTCGAAATAGGATTGTCTTTAGACAAGTAAGCTTGGTCTTGGTAAGAGTGTTACACTATAGATTATTGTAGGAATAATCTTTTATATTATAGGGTAAATATAATGCATGTTCTATATGAAATAGTTGATATAAATCAATTAAAGTGTGCGGAACTCCATCTAAATCAACTATTGAAAAAAACAAATTCTGACAAGTACAATCGTTGTTGTTTAAATGTAAGAAGTAGTATGCTGAAGTCTTTGCTATTGCCGTTGTATCTTTTTAAGAAGGTACTGACACACCACAGTTACATGGTACAGCAATAGCCTTATACCATTCACCTCCCTTCGCATCAAGGAGATCTAAAAATGGCACGATCACTGCTATCTCGTAAAAACTTATTTGAACTTTTCTACCGCTTGGGTCGCCAACAAAGTTCTAACGACCACCCAAAATTTCTTTGTCGAAGGATTCAAATGCCGGTAATTGCCCGTATCCTCAAAATAGGAGCTTACTAACAGCTTCAGGTACTGCAAGCGCTGGTTGGGGCCGATAAAGTTTTCGTAGGCCATGCTCCAATTTTCAAATTCCCTAGTATAGGTATGTCCGTTAGAGAGCAGCTCAATTTTCGCATGCCGCCCATCTTTTTTAATTTTTTCAAACAATTCTGTAACCAACAATTGATTCCCCTCTATATACTGAACAAACTCATGTTTATAATAAAGCAAACAACCTGTAATATCATTTGCTCGGTTGAACGTTTTCGCTTTTTCCAATAAAGATTGTATTTCTGCCTGTCCGATATCAGGGTTTGCCGTCGATCTATAGATAATGCAGAACATATGGCTTTTGTTTATCTACTAATATACTAAATAAACCGATTACCTTAAGAAGCTAATATTCTAATAATCAAATAAATACTAATGAATTTGAATACAAATCGCTAAAGTAACCGTAATATCGCTTTGAAACTGGCGCTAAAGAAAAGGAGAAAATAAAAGAAAAGCACGTGATAAAAATTCCCAAAAAAGCCACTTACCTATTTGCGTTGACATCAGGTTTTCAGTAACCAGCAATACACCCTATTCACTTCTTCAGAAAGAAAAAAAGAATTGACTTTGGGGTACTCAAAGAACGTAGCCAACTATTGGTTCAATATGTCGTGTTGCAATTACCCAATCTTCATCGCTTTCTGATTTTTCTTATTCCTGGCCTTCCAAATTACACTATCAACGATGTAATGATGAAAGTTGACCGACTGGTACCCGATAATAAATAAATTTGAAAGAATGATCCCTGTATTGGTAGATATGAACTCCAAACCCATATTCATTCCTGCATAGAAAAGAACGGTAAGTGCCAGGGTAAAAATAAAGTACGATAAAATTTTAACCGGCTTGCGCTTA
>CALIIC010000140.1 GCA_938020445.1 uncultured Flavobacteriaceae bacterium
AAAACACTACTCATTTTCCCAAGTATAATTTTTCTTTTCGGCCTGTTTTTTAATGGCCCTCAGCATGGCGCCTTCCAATTCGCCCTTACTTTCTTCTTTCTGGTTTTTTGCGATATAGGCTTCGCGCTTTGTATTCAGTTCTTGAATTTCTTTTTGAATCTGAGTTCTTTCTTTCTTCTTTGATTCAATAAAGCTGCTGATTTCTGAGGTAGATTTGCCTTTTAGTTCTTTTGGCAGATCTTTGTCATCCAATTTTGCGAGATCTACTTCGTTATCTTCCACAGCATCTACCAAGTCCCAAGTAGCGTTGTTGTAGAGGCTCGAACTTTTACTTACAGCTCTCTTTACGGCGACGGCTTCTTCCATTTCCATGGCGTTTGTATCCTGTGTAGATTGCATCGCCATTTTTCGTTGTCCCATGGCGCCATAAGAAATGTAGGTACCGTTTAGCTTTCCGTTTAGTTTAATAATGATTTCGTCGTAAGGCGTATCGATATGTACCACACGACGGTTATGATCAATGGCCATGTACTCCCCACCAGTAAGCTGGGCCCCATTTTTCCAGTCCGTATTGACACCTTGTTGGTAATTGCCACAGAAAATGGTATTAACGACCACATCCTTCTCCTTGGCATTGGTGACCGCGTCTTTATAGTTTAATTTTCCTTGATCAAAGGGCTCGTTGCCGGCAATAAAAATCATTTTAAGGTTGTCCGGGTTCTTTCCCCAATCAAGTTGTTTTAGAGAAGTTTGTATGACTTCTCCACAGAATTCCTCTCCGCCATTGGTGGTCAACGAAAACAATTTTTCAGAGATTTCATCTAGGTCGCCACTAAAATCCAATACTTGTTGAATATAGCCTTCGCGTGATGAGAGATTGTCATTGCCATATTGATACAAAGCGATTTCTAATGTTGGCCGTGCTTCATTTCCGCATTTGGCGTGGGTGAACTTGTTCACGATATCCCAAAGCTGTGCTTTTGCTTGGTTGATAAGACCATCCATGCTATTGCTTGTGTCTAACAACAGGGCAATTTTCACTGTATTGTTCCTTGCTTTTTTGTTGGGTTCTAGGGCTTCGGCCACCAGAATAGGCGATGCGTCGTTTTTTGATTTTATCTCACAGCCATAAGCGGTGGTCATGGTAAAGGCGAGTAAGCCCAGGCCTAAAATTTGATGTAGATTTTTCATATTATTTTATTTATGTTTAATTATAATTTTGGACGAAGTTTTTCGATAGTGGCTACCAATAGGTAGGCAAAAAGGGTCATGAAAGTGAGCGCCGCCATTAATTTTAGATAGGTTGTGATGGTCCACTCCAATGCTACTTTCACCCGTTGCAGCAAACCGATGGGGACTTCTTTTGCTTCCGTTAGGGAAAATTTTACGGTACAGAATTCGTTCTCATCATCAAAGTTTCCAAGACTTACGCCAAGTCCTTGTAGCTGTTGCTCTATATCTAGAATGCGATTTTCGAGTTGCATGTACTCTTCGATTTTTCCGCCCTTTGATTTTAACTGAATCAACGATTCCCGTATTTTTTCAAGTGATGCTTTTTTTGCATTTAACTCTTTGTATTCGTTGGTTTTGTCTTTTTTGGTGATCTGCCTTCGTTGTACGTTTCCGATTTTGATCAATTTTTGGTAGAGTGAATCAAATTTTTCCGGTGGCACACCTATTACCAGGTTTAATTTGCGGCGCCCATCATTTCCGGTCTTATCTTCAAATTGCACCAACCCATTGTGATAGGTTATCTGTTTTCTAATATTCAGTTCTTCACGTTCAAAATGAGCTGAAATGGCTCCGATATCGGCAATTTTCTCATATTTCTGATCCATATTGGCTTGTGGTTGCCCGGCCATCGCATTGTATTTTTTGGATGCATAATTTTTCCGAAGGCCCAACAGTGTTTCAGAAACATCGGTTTGAACAAATTCGAACTGGGGTGTATTCACTTTTTTATAGCCATATGCCAAGCGAAACAGGAATAAGACGACAAAAGATAGCAGTAAGACCGCTAGTAGTTTTTTGATCCGTTTTTTTAAAAATTGCCTCATTTCTATGGTGTTTGTGGAGTAAAAGTAAGCGCGAAGTTTTTCCCAGAAAAAGGACATTGAGTGAAATGCCCCTTTGGATGAGTGAAATGGTCATGATGGTTTGTGAAGTAAGCAAATGGCTGGTTAAAACCCTTGATTTCCTGATTTTCGCATTTTTTAGTACCGCATAAATCCGCTAAGTTTACGTTGTTTAAACAACCAGATGTTGAAGTTTTACCACATACTTGTATTTGTTCTTCTAGTAAGCACTGCCGCCCAGGGGCAGGTGTCAAGGTCCGTTGGACAAATAGAAATAAAGGGCGATGTAAAGGGTAAGGACAATCACATTCCTATTTCAGGAGTAAACGTTCGTACGAATTCGGGCTCCTATACACGTACCAATGGTTTAGGGGAATTTAAGATCAAAGCTGCAATTGGGGATGAATTAATTATTGAGAGTGCTCAATTTAAGACAGTACGCTATACAATAAAGGATGAACAAGACATTACCGTGTTGGTAGAAGGTCATGAAGGAAAAAGTAAACGTAGCAGTATCCGAAAAGGGGAGGCGAGTACAGGTCTGTTACACCAGTCCTTTATCGATTCGGCCCTTGTTTACAAGAAAACAGATATTAGACGGAGTATTGATTTTATTACCCAATCGATCGCGCAGCTTGGCAAACGGGCCGATAAAAAATTACTGGCAAAATCATTGGTAGCCTTAGGTGAGATTTATATTTATCACCAACAGTATGATCTTGCTATTGCTAATTTGGAGGATGCCCTTGAGGCGAACAAGGCGACCAAGACCAGTTTGCTATTGGGAGAAGTGTATAACCTGAATGGAGATTTTCAAAAATCGAAAGCTGTCCTGACTCCAATGTTGAAGGTACGTAGTATGGTTCCATATCAAAAAGTATCACTGTATGAACGTTTAGGAGATGCAGAAAAAGGTTTGGGAAACACCGCCATGGCGGTTTCGTTTTATGAAGAAGGTTTAAAGGTGGCCAGTAAAAACCAGATTGCCCCGAAAATGGCCGATCTGAATTCCAAAATAGCCGACGCCTATGCGGTAGATGACCAAGGGGTGGAGGCAGAGGGCTTTTATCAGAACTCCCTGAAACTTGCCGAAAAACAAGCACCACAAAGATCCATTCAGGAAAAAGAAAAAGTAGCGGATTTTTATAACCAAAAGAATCGGTATCCTGAAGAAATTCAGATGCGAAAACGAAGTTTAGACGAGTTAAAGAAAATTCCAGAGGAAAAGGTAGAAGGTAGTTTTGGCGTCGGAACTCCCGATACCATCACTGCGCAGCGTATCAACTACAAAATTGCAAATGCGTATATTTCCCAGGATAAATATGACGAGGCCGTACCCTACCTAAAAAAGAGTATCGTAGAAGCCGATGAAGATGAAGATCTGATCGTGCAAAAAGATGCGACGAGAAAACTGTCCGAAATCTATGAGTATCGTGGTGATTATACCAAGGCCTTTAAAACATACCAGGAGTATGTTGCTTTGGTAGATACCTTATATATCAGGAAAGAACAAGAGTTGTCCAGAGCGGCACGGTTCAATCGAGAAATTGTTTCCAAACAGAGTAGAATATCTGGTTTGGAGAAAGACAGGGAACTATCGGAAAGCAAGTATGACCTTGCTTTGACAGAACAGGAGTTGGTCGAGGAGAATTACAAACGCCAGAAATGGGTCATCTATTCCTTGATATTCGGGATGATTTTGCTCGGATTGGCGGCGTTCTTTTTTTACCGGAGCAATCAACAGCAAAAGTTGGCGAACAACTTGCTGGCATTGAAATCACTTCGCTCCCAAATGAATCCGCATTTTATTTTCAATGCGCTCAATTCGGTGAACAACTATATTGCCAAAAGCGATGAGCGTAGTGCAAATCGGTATTTAAGCGAGTTCTCAACCTTAATGCGGTCTGTCTTAGAGAATTCGGAAGAAGATTTCATACCCCTATCCAAAGAATTGGAGCTATTGCGACTGTATGTGAAATTGGAGCATTCCCGCTTTCCCGAAAAATTCGAATACGAGATTAATATAGATGCACATTTAGATATAGATGCTTTTCAAATACCCCCCATGTTGTTGCAGCCGTATATAGAAAACTCGATATGGCATGGCCTGCGCTATAAAGAAGAGAAAGGGTATTTGCATATTGACTTGGTGCAGAAAGACAAAGAAACCTTGGCCATTACTATTTCTGATAACGGCATTGGTAGAAAAAGATCGGCGGCGTTGAAAACGCAGAACCAGAAGAAGCAGAAATCAAAGGGTATGGGGAACATTAAGAAGCGAATAGCTATTTTGAATGATATGTACAAAGACAAGGTTGATGTTGATATCGTAGATCTGTTAGCGGATGGTACCGGTACCAAGGTGGCATTTATGCTTAAAAGAGATTAGAAGTTATTGAGAGCACAGAAGGTGTATTCAAACAGAGTGTGAAAGAAACAATAATAGCATGAAGTTAAAAACAATCATAGTAGAAGATGAAGCCAATAGCCGTGAAATTTTACGCAATTATCTTGCAAAGTACTGCCCTGATGTAGAATTGATAGGCGAGGCGGCTTCTATTCAAGAAGGGTTGGTGCTTATAGGGAACAATACCCTGGACCTGGTTTTTCTAGATGTGGAAATGCCGTTTGGAAATGCGTTTGACCTACTGGACCAGGTGCCCGACCGTGCTTTTGAAACAGTCTTCGTTACAGCGTACAACCAATATGCGGTTGACGCGCTTAATAATCATGCGGCCTACTATTTAATGAAGCCTATTAATATTGATGAGCTTGTGAAAGCGGTTGACTACGTAACGGAAATTCGACAAAAAGAAGACGCATTGGAGGATCGTGTTTTGCAACCCAAACTTAAATCGGTCGAAGGCAAAATTACCTTGCCGCAGCAAGATGGTTTTCAAGTATTGAATGTAAAAGATATCCTTTATTGCAAAGCCGATGACAACTATACCGAAATTTACCTTGAAAACAAGAAGATATTGGTAAGCAAAACCCTCAAGTATTTTGAGCAGGCATTGTCCGATTTTGCATTCGCCCGTATTCATAAGTCCTATTTGGTGAATGTGAATGAGGTAGTGAAGTACCGAAAGGGGAAAGGTGGAAGCGTGGTCGTTTCCAATGGCAAGGAATTGTTGGTCTCTTCTTCCAAAAAGAAGGAATTGTTGGCCTATTTTTGAATAGACCGTCTTGCTGGCAAATCTTGTTGGTCGCTGTAGACCTTTTTATCCAACTAAATGAAACCTGAAATATGATTCTTAAGACCATAAACGGCAAAACACCACAAATAGGGGAGGATTGTTATATAGCTGAAAACGCGACCATTGTAGGGGAAGTAACCATGGGTAACCAATGTAGCATTTGGTTTAATGCCGTATTACGAGGCGATGTTCATTTTATTAAGATGGGCGATAAAGTTAATGTACAAGATGGGGCTGTTGTACATTGTACCTATAAAAAGTCACCAACAACGATCGGTAACAATGTTTCTATTGGTCACAATGCCATTGTACATGGGTGTACCATAAAAGATAACGTACTAATTGGTATGGGGAGTATTGTGATGGACGATTGTATGATTGAATCGCATAGTATTGTGGCGGCCGGCGCGGTTTTAGCAAAGGGAACCCACGTACCGGAAGGAACCATTTTCGCAGGAGTACCCGCAAAGAAAATCAAAGATATCAGCCCGGAACTTAGCAGTGGAGAAATAGATCGTATTGCTGAAAGCTACGTTATGTACTCAGGGTGGTTTAAGAAGGGGGGGTAGTTCTTTTAGGCTCTTTTTCTGGGGTTTGCGATACTTTGTACCGGTTTTATAAGGAACATGTGAAACGATTCATCTAAAACACTAAATTTGCGCCATTAAAAAAAAGAAGATGAACGCGTATATATTTCCAGGACAAGGTGCTCAGTTTGTGGGTATGGGACTTGATCTCTATGAGAATTATCCAATAGCACAAGAACTATTTGAAAAAGCCAATGACATACTTGGCTTCTCGATCACAGACGTAATGTTCGAGGGCGAAGCCGAAGACTTGAAACAAACAAAAGTAACACAACCCGCCATTTTCTTACATTCGGTAGTATTGCGAAAAGTAATGGGTGACGCTTTTAAACCAGATATGGTGGCCGGGCATTCCTTGGGAGAATTTTCCGCTTTGGTGGCGAATGGGGTACTTACGTTCGAAGATGGCCTTCGTTTGGTAGCACAACGCGCCTTGGCGATGCAAAAAGCCTGTGAATTGAAGCCTGGAACGATGGCTGCAGTTTTGGGTCTAGAGGATGCCGTGGTTGAACAAATTTGCGAAGAAATTTCCGGAATCGTGGTTGCTGCAAATTATAACTGTCCAGGGCAATTGGTGATATCAGGAGAGGTAACTGCGATAGAGTTGGCATGCGAGAAATTGAAAGAGGCCGGTGCCCGTAGGGCCTTGGTGCTGCCAGTAGGTGGTGCATTTCATTCTCCTTTAATGCAACCTGCGAGAGAAGAATTGGCCTCCGCAATAGAAGCAACAACGTTCAGTGTTCCAAGTTGTCCCATTTACCAGAATGTTACAACAAACGCGGTGACCGATCCGATAGCAATCAAAGAAAACCTGATATCTCAGCTAACCGCTCCTGTTAAATGGACACAGAGTATTCAGCAAATGGTCGAGGATGGGGCTACTTTATTTACAGAGGTAGGGCCTGGGAAGGTACTTCAGGGATTGGTAAAGAAAATCTCACGAGAAAGCGAAACAGCTGCGGCAGTTATCGAGTAACTCATTAGGTCATTTGGCGGATAATCTTATATTTAGGCCTATTATTTCAGGTGGTGGCTGTTTTTTTTAGTATCATTGAGGCCCATTTTACACGAGAACCTGCTGCTAGGCTTAGATGTTGAATTCATGATAGTTCAATAGAACAGCAATGGAATTGAAAAGAAAAACTGGTTTTTCTACCGAGAAAAACCACTCTATATTTAAAATATGCCTGTTTTTGTTGGTTATTTTT
>CALIIC010000141.1 GCA_938020445.1 uncultured Flavobacteriaceae bacterium
ACCAAATTCATATTAAAATTGGTGTCGTAGTCTTCGTTGCTTCGTGTTTTAAAATAGTAGCCCGTTAATTCTTTTCCGTTAAAATTCAATTCCCGCTTTTCGAGAAAACGTAGCGAATCTTTTTTCGTATTGAATTTCCCATTTTCATAAAGCAACGATTCCGCTAAAAAACGCTCTTTTCGAAATTCCTTCGGGAAGAGATCGGTCTTTTCGATCGACTTCAATTTTCCGAAAAGCATCGCCCTACTATTGATATCCGCAGCCAGACTTTGCAGCATTTCCTGTGGGAGTGCAATTTCTTCTTTGGCCATGAGCATGGCAAGCGTGGTGCGTATTTTACGGTCTTTTACTTGCAAGAGGCGATTAAAAAAAAGTTTCACATCTTTCTCTTCCTTGAAGGGGTATAGCAAAATTGCATAATCTTCCAATACACCCGAGTTGCTGATTCTATTTGAAATACCCCCATTATACGCCCCATCATTCGTATCGTTTGCGTTTCCAAGTTCCCGTTTCAGTTGGATTTTGGCATCGTTCAAAATCTGTTTTCTATATTTCTTATAGCTCTTGGTTTTTATCAACCCTTTCGTCTGTAAACGCGCTAAAATGGAAAAAATGGGGGACTTGTACTCGGTAATGGCGCTATAGTCCATCAATTCAGGATATAACTTTTTGGCCAGTTCCAAGCTATCTTTATACGGTCGAAAGATTCGTTGAATTTCAAAAGTATTGGAAACCAAAGGGAGGTCTTTTGACAATAAATCCAAGAGCAGTGCTACCGACTCATCTCCTTTCTTACAACTAACGGCCTGTAATATTTTGGTCTGCGCATCTGAATTGTTATACGATTTCCCATAAAAGGACTTCAAAAACGGCACCACATCCGGGTGCTTTAGTTTTCCCAGCTTTTGAATTAAATACGCTTGTATATGCTTTATATCATCCGAATATTCGAAATTGGCAATATAATGTTTCAAAGAATCTACATGTTTCTCCTTGAAATCGATAAAGGTATAGCCGTTGAGTACAATACTATCGTTCTTTCGAAGTGCATCAAAAAACAAAGGGGTCTTGTCGGTTAGGATATCCTTCCCGATCAACGTATCCATCAACTTAAAGTTATCGAAAAAAGCGGTGATAAATCGGCTAGGGGTTGCAACTGTATCTACCTGGGCCTTTATTTCATATAACAGGCCTCCTTTAAGAACATTCTTTATCAAAATACCTCTAGTACTGGCAGTATCGGTAAGGGTAAGCATCAGTTCTTCTGCCCCATCGGCATGTGTTTTCTTGACTTCATCGGTAACGTGAAATCGTTCATGGGCGTACAACTTTTTTCGTAAGCTCCAGACCGAATCCAAGTCGGGGAACATCATAAAGTCATGGGATTTATTGAGCGACACGGCTACCGCCTCATTATTCAAATTCTGATAAATGGTCTTTTTATTGAAGGCACTATAGGGTTTTGGTCGGTTTCGCCCATTTAAATACAAATTACTATTCTCCACAAATTTTGGGGGTTGTACAGAACTTACTGTTCTAAAGAACAAGGCGGTATCTACAACAGATTCAAACTTTTTTGAATAAGTGGCATCCTTTATTTTAAATGAATCGAAATAGGTCTTCGCCAAAGCCGAATCGGTTGTTACGGCCCCCATCAAATAATAATCCCCTGCCTTAAAAGTAGTCTTCAGGTGCAATTTTTTTCCCGAAACAGAATCGATCATTGCGTTTGACCGTAGCACTTTCCCTTCAAAATCAGTATACACACCCGTTAACTTTAAATCTTGGTAAAAGCGTTTTTGTATTTGCTTTAATTCAAAAGTATCTTGTTCTATAAAACTGAAATCATTGAGGGTCACCTTGCGTAAAAAGTAGTAACTATCGGTAATTGAATCATAGCCTTGCACCAACCGATGCCCGTTGCGTTCTCGATTGGGAAAGCTATAGAGACTTGGCATCTGTATCTCAAAGTCAGAAAATTCAGGTGCTACCAAAACAGGTTTCAGGTCTCTTTTTTTAAATTGGATGCTATTGAAAATGGTATCGGAATGTTGCTCCACATACGTACCATCACCCCCCATTTTGAAAATCACAATTTCCAACGGTGTTACATAGATGTGATACCGTTGATGATCGCCGTTCTTTAATTGGTTCTTGATATCAAGTCCGGGGAAGCCATTCCGTTCAATTCTCTTTTTCTCTATTATTTTACCAGGAATATTTTCGAACAATAGTTGATCCAAATCTTCCACGGTATACACCGCATCCTGTTTGAGGTATGAAAAAGTTGGAATGCGATTTACCATCAGATAGCTTCCATTGGCTAAATCGGGCGAGATATAGGTCGTACTAGGTTTTTCTGATACCGGATACAATTTATTTGGCAGATCAAGGGCAAAAAACGCATCATCTGGGTTTTGGTTGCTATACCTGTTTTCAAGAATCTCATTTTCCAGTTTTTTCTTGATCTCTTTTCCTTTTCTGGTTGCTTTTGACAGCAGAGGCCTTACCGTATACCCCATATCGCGTAACATGGCTATGACGCCTTCTTTACCTGGTAAATGCGCCGCTCCGATACCTGCAAAGGTCTTCGCCGTATGCACCACCGAATCGAGCTTAATTGCCATATTCCGATTTCGGATAAACAACATGTTATTAAGGTAGTGTTTCGTGTATATACCCTTATCGATCGAATCAAGTAAACTAATATTCCTATTTCGGTAGGCATCTTGCAAGAGCGTCATGAAATCTTGCTGCTGCATCTTCTTTTGCAACCACTCATCGGGCTTTTGTTTCATAGGGTTCATACTCGCGCGCCCTACCAAAGCCGCGGATTCTTCCAAATCTTCCAAAGCAACAATGGGCTTGTTGAATTTTTTACCCGCTTGATAGATAAACATATCAAGATAGGTCTCCTCCTCAAAGTCTTGTGAATAATCATTGCTACGATACAGAATACCGTTTACCCTACTATCATTAAAAGCTAAATAAGCCGCCATCTCCTCTTTGCGAGGGTTCTTTACAGCAAAGTTCTGTATGTAAAACCCTTTTGTGTAGAACCCATTTTGCATGCCATATCCTCGCAGGGTGCTCAGGTTATTATCATCGAGCCATGTTCCAGGATCCGATTCCAAGGCGACCACCTCGCTCTGATCGAGCGCCTCATAAAAGACATCGTCTAGGCGAAACGCAATACGCCTGCTCACGTGCATGGTACCATAGAGGTACGAACTTTGCTGCAAACCATTTCCTGAAATCTCCCAAAGCAAACTGTTCGCTTCCTGGGCAGAGACACCCATACAGAAGATAAATATGAATAAAACTAGTAATTGACGCATAGATCGGTTTGGTTCTGATCTTGGAGTTCTATTTGACGTATTTTCTACAAAGAAACTAACAAATAGGGTGCTGGCACTCCCTATTTTCCGTTAAAAAAACATCCGGGTTCATGGTATAACGAAAATTAAGGCTGCATATTTCTCGATGAACTGTGTTTTTTAACAAAGGTTTTAGAAAGTAAAAAAGTAGGTGAAGGATTCCCAGAGAAAGGGCCGCACCGATCAAATCGATCTTTTCTATATCACTATCAAAAAGTATTTTATGAAACCGATCGCAGGAAACCGTTCAAGCCTTATTTTTGCAGTTGAAAAATTGCAACATACATGAAAGGAGTACTTCTCGTAAACCTGGGTTCGCCAGATAGTCCAACAGCCAAAGATGTAAAACCCTACTTAGATGAGTTTTTAATGGATGAGCGCGTTATTGACGTACCCGTCGTACTTCGAAATTTGTTGGTTCGTGGCATCATTCTACAAACCCGCCCTAAGAAGTCGGCCAAGGCCTATGCCAAAATATGGTGGGATGAAGGTTCACCCCTTGTTGTGCTTTCCGAACGTTTTACGGCGAAATTACGCAAACAAACACAAATGCCCGTTGCATTGGGCATGCGATATGGCACCATAACCATTGAGAATGCCTTGCAAGAACTAACTGAAAAAGGCGTGGACGAGGTGCTATTGGTTCCTTTGTACCCTCATTATGCGATGTCGAGTTACGAAACGGTCGTCGTTAAAACCATGGAGGTGCAACAAAAAAAGTTTCCGAACATTCGTTTAACGACCCTCCCTGCCTTTTATAAAAGCCCTGACTACATCAAAGTGCTATCGGAAAGCATTGCGGCCGGATTAAAAGATTTTGAATACGACCATATCCTCTTTTCCTACCACGGTATTCCTGAACGCCACGTTCGTAAATCGGATCCCACCAAATACCATTGTAAAATAGATGGGAGCTGCTGCAGCATCAACTCGGTGGCGCACAATACGTGCTATCGCCATCAAGTGTACGAAACCACGGAGCTGGTAAAGGCACATTTGGGTCTGCCCGAGGAAAAAGTAAGCACCTCGTTTCAGTCGCGTTTGGCAGGTGACCCTTGGTTAAAGCCTTATACCGATTTTGAATTCGAGCGTCTTGCCAAGGAAGGTAAAAAACGTTTGGCCGTGGTCACTGCAGCCTTTGTGAGTGATTGCCTTGAGACCTTGGAAGAAATCGCCATGGAAGGCAAGGAACAATTTGAAGAAGCCGGTGGTGAACACTACAAACACATTCCCTGCCTGAACGACAACGATTCTTGGGTACAAGTCATGGCCAACTGGGTAAACGAATGGCAACAAAACGAGGTATTACCTGTTTAGAATACTTCGCGAAGTAGATTGCTGTTTACCACATAGCCGATAGTATTTAACGAATAGCAACCAGTACAATAATTATGGCCAACCTATCCGCAGAACAGCTCGGCTCGGCACCTATCGGGAAACTCCTGGTGCAACAGGCCGTGCCCGCTTCTATTGGTATTTTGGTCATGTCGCTCAATGTTTTAGTCGATTCCATATTCGTTGGAAATTGGATCGGAAGCATCGCTATTGCCGCAATCAATGTAGTCTTACCTGTTTCTTTTTTTATAGGTGCCTTGGGAATGGCAATCGGAATTGGCGGATCCAGCATTATTTCAAGAGCTTTGGGTGCCGAAAACAAGGCTAAAGCCGTGAAAACTTTTGGAAACCAGATAACCTTGACCCTCATGGTCACCATTGGCATGGTCGCTTTGGGGCTGTACTTCGTCGACGCGCTAATTCCCGCCTTTGGTGGAAAAGGGAGCATCTTTGCACCAGCCAAAATCTACTATACCATTGTTCTGTACGGTATTCCGTTGCTGGCTTTAAATATGATGGGAAGCAGCGTCATCCGTGCCGAAGGGAAACCCAAATTCGCCATGATCGCGATGATCGTACCTTCTATTTCCAATCTACTCCTTGATTATCTTTTCATCAATGTGTTGGATTGGGGCATGCATGGCGCGGCTTGGGCAACCACCATTAGTTATTTAGCGTGCTGTACCTATGTAACCTATTTTTTCCTTTCCTCAAATTCGGAATTGCGATTAACACTAAAATGCTTTTTACTAGACCTACCCATTATCAAAGAAATTGGATCCTTGGGATTTGTGACCTTGGCCCGCCAAGCGACCACTAGTGTGGTATATCTCCTCATGAACAATATCCTCTTCGGTTTGGGGGGCGAGGCCATGGTGGCGGTATATGCCATAATCGGACGAATGCTAATGTTTGCCCTTTTCCCCGTTTTTGGGGTTACCCAAGGTTTTCTTCCCATTGCGGGCTATAACTATGGTGCCAAACACTTTTTACGGGTACGAGAGAGTATCAATACAGCGATCAAATATGCTGCTATTTTGGCAACAGTCGTATTCCTAGGGCTCTTCCTATTCCCATCGGAAATAGCTTCGCTCTTTTTAAGCAATAGAGCGGGACTGCCTGCAAGCGAGTTGGCCATAAACTCCTATGTTCTGGAGCATATCCCCGCCGCCATGCGTTGGGTTTTTGCCGCCTCTCCGATCATTGCATTGCAGCTTATCGGGGCCGCTTATTTTCAGGCCATTGGCAAAGCGATTCCGGCACTGTTATTGACCCTTACCAGACAGGGCTTCTTTTTTATCCCCTTAATTCTTATCCTTCCCAACTACTTGGGGGAATTAGGTGTATGGATCTCCTTTGCGATTGCCGATGTAGTGGCCACCATCGTCACCGGGTTTTACCTTCGCAGGGAAGTGAAGCGCACCCTGCTTGTTGACGGTTAGCAAGTTTCAAAAATCAAGCTCAAATGCAAACATCAAAAGTGCTTGGTGCTTAAATGAAATGAATTCAAACACAATTGTCAAATTCAAAACAACTTATGAGTTCAGGGTTATGAGCACAGTGTTGTTGGTTGCTAGAATACTAGTAACTGATTGCTCTTCACTGCTTGCCCACAAGTGCTCACTTTTTCATTGCTAGTTGTTTATTGCTTACTGCCAACTGAACAAACGCAATGAGTACTTTTTACTGATTACTGATTACCGCCTCTCAAAAATTCGACTGCAATTTTCCCCTACTTTTTGTAACATAGTAGCTCCAAAACACACCTATAGGCACATCTAGAAACACACGCCATGAAAAACTTCACTTTTATATTCTCATTTCTCAGCTTCTTGTTCTTTTCTTCGGAAGTGCAATCTCAAATTTCGGAGGCGGTAAAAGAAAACGTACAGCAAAAGGTAACCACTGGCAAAAATATCGGCATCGTGGTGGGGCTTTTGAAAGATGGTCAAGAAACCTATTTTAGTTATGGCAAAACTTCGTTAAACGGAGGACTTGAGCTCGATAAAAATACCGTTTTCGAAATTGGATCCATCTCCAAGGTTTTTACGACTATTCTATTGGCCGACCAGGTATTGAAAGGAACCATGGCACTCAATGATCCTATTGAAAAATACCTGCCGGAAAGCGTCAAAGTCCCCGAATACGATGGAAAGAAAATAACCTTAAAAGACCTTGCGACCCATACATCGGCATTACCCAGAATGCCCGATAATTTTAAACCTGCCGACCCAAGCAATCCGTTTGCCGATTATTCCGTAGCGCAACTGTACCGTTTTTTATCGTCTTACCAGCTTAAAAGTGCTATCGGGGAAAACTATGCGTATTCCAATTTAGGAATGGGCCTTTTAGGCCATATTCTTGAATTGCACCTAGGTAAAACATTTGAAGAATTGGTTGTAGCCAATATTGCCGATTCGTATGGGATGGCCGACACCAAAATTACCCTTACCCCTGCTATGAAACAACGTTTGGCAAAAGGCCATGCATATGGCCAAGAAGTCGCTAATTGGGATATCATCACCCTTGCCGGGGCCGGAGGATTGCGATCAACGGCGTCTGATATGCTGAAATTTATACAGGCGAATCTTAGCGATAAAGAAACCTCTTTAACCGCCGCGATGAAGCGTTCCCATGCACCTGCCTTTAAAAATGGGGATGGTACTTTTCAAATAGGGCTCGGTTGGCACTATTCGAACAATGGCTCCGTAGTATGGCATAATGGTGGTACAGGCGGTTATAAAACCTTTACCGGGTTTCATAAAGAACGTAATATGGGAGTAGTTGTTTTGGCAAACAGTATAGAAAGTGTGGATGACATTGGGCTTCATTTATTAGATGCTACAAACCAATTAGTGGTGCCACAAAAGAAAGAACCTATCAAAGAGGTAGAAGTGGCCGTTGAAATCCTAGAAACCTACGTCGGAAATTACGCGTTTACGCCTGATTTTGCCATCGAAATAACAAGAGATGAAAAGCAATTGTTCGCACAGGCAACCGGACAGCAAAAATTTCCCATTTTCGCTTCTTCGGAGAGTACGTTTTTTCTAAAAGTGGTCGAGGCAAACGTGGTATTCGAAAAAGATGAAGAAGGAAAAGTAAACGGACTAACCTTGAATCAAAACGGGCAAAGTCCGAAGGCAAAAAAAGTAGAATAACCTCCTTTTTAGTACCAAGTGGGCATTGTACGCTGCTATCGGATCCATTTCTATTACGTAAGCTTTAGATTCGGATCGTCCTCATAGGCCGAATCAATTTGTACGAGCCGGTCGAGCAAGGTGCTAAACAACCGGAAAAGTAGCAACAAGGTTTCTTTATCTCGTAAGGTACCCCTTCGCTCAAAATACAACACATGTACGCCCTCTGGATATTTCTTGCCAAACCAACCTTCGTCTTGTTTGATTTCAACGTGAACATCGGGTACTGTTTCAAAAAGTACTTTTAACTGCGCATCATTCAACAACTGCTCAATTTTATGCTTGTTGTTCCCTTGAATAATAAATTTATCATTGAATCGATGGTCCCGAATCTGCAAATCTTGCATTCCAAAAAACTTTCCGATACCGGTAAAAAACCCTTCACGGTATATTTTAAATTGAAGTCCGTCTTTATTTAAAAACGGCACACGTAGACGGGTATAGGTACTACTAGACTTCCCATGACTGCGCGTAAACGTATCTAACAACAGCTCCCAATGATCGTGTTGATAACGCAATATATCTTTCTTCCAAAATCCGCCATCAATATAATCTCCTCCAATATCTTTTGCTATTTGATTCCATATGAGGTCTTTAGAGGGACCAAAAATACCTTCAAGTAATGCCATTTATAGCTTTTAAATTATTAAACTGCCGAGTTAAATAAGCGCTCATAAAGCATGCAAACATTCGCTATGAGCTGCCAAAGAAATTGCTAAGTTTCTTGCTTTAAAGTATCGTTTATTTGAATTTAAATTAATTAAGCCTTTCCCCTAAGTATATCCAGCCGATTGTTTGGGGCCGACGGCGACATAAAATCAGGAATAGTTTTTTCCGTCCTTTTAGGTCGACTTAAAAACGCAACTGGCCATTCTGTTAATCTATCTTCTTTCACGTGAATAAATTTTCCGGGTTCAGGTTCATTGATGTGCTCCTCCTGCCAAACCAGCGCTATTGGTTCATCTGCTCCAACTGTTTTCTCGGAAAATGAAAAAGCATCTTCATAACTATGGAAGGCATAAAAATAGTCATCTCCATCTTCAAGATTATCAGCCCCTTTTTCAGGGTGGCACCATACTCGGTATTCTAAAACTTCATCCCAAACATATCCACCTCCAGCTTTTACCAAAGCAGGATAGGTTCCAACTGAATCCTTATCCAATACATCTGGGTATTTCATCGTTTATTTGAACTTTTGAGAACAAGTTACGTCAGAACCTAGCAAAACTACCAGTGTTCTGTTCCCTTTTCTCCTTTAAATGGTCCCGTTAAGTCTTTAGTTATCCATCCTGCATAAAAATCGCTGAATTGTGCCTTTACACGTTCTCCATCTATGTAACATTCAAGGTGCTGAGGATAGAATGCCACATGATTTTGTAAATCTTGAAATTCAGGAAAAGGATTTAAATAAGACCAGGCCACTGGCCGCTCTGTCATGGTTTTCAAAGCGAAGTATACGGCACTTCCCTTCCATTCACACAACGAAGCCTTTCCGCGTATCTGCACGAGTGCACCCATATCAATATCAAGTTCGGGGATATAATAGGTCGGTGGACTGGCGGTCTCCAGTACCGCAAGAGCATTGCTTGAATCCGCAATCGTTTCACCTTGGTAATTGACCAATACCGATTTTCTTACTTTTTCGATAATTGGCGGCCTCGGAAAATCCCAAACGGAACGCTGCCCTTTTTTGGGCTCAAGAGCGAACGGCGGCCTCTTATTACCTGTATTACTCCAGCTTTCTCGGGCCTTTTGCAACCAATTCATCTCTGCGCTTCTTTTCTTATTCAATCCGATACATTTAGCCTAAAAGTTTAACAATATCTCTCCCACCATATAGAACCCTCACAATTCTAATTTTATCTTTTAAAATTCGGTAAAATATAGTAT
>CALIIC010000142.1 GCA_938020445.1 uncultured Flavobacteriaceae bacterium
CACCTCTGTATACAAGCTTACCTCCTTCGTACATGCAAAAAGCATAACCAATAGGGCCATCGTATACCAAATGTATTTGTGTAGGGTTTTCATATCTTCCTTGGAAATCATAGCAACAAAAAACCGATGGTTAAAATGGTACTCTCGGTTTTTTAAATTTCAAGATGAATAAGATTTCAATGTAGTGATTCATTAGCGAATCCAAAAGAGAATTCGCATGAACATTTTAACAATTCTGTCAAAAAAACAAAATCATCGACAAAAGGCATCGGAAGTTTGAAAATACGCTGAAAAAGCCCAATGCATAGGCTTTTGAGAGCTGTTCTTCCTCTTTTTTAATGGATTCTAGATGCTTCTAAAGGGTGAAATGTTCCCTAGAATACTTCCTTTTCAACACGGATGGCCATACCCCGGGTACTTATCTGAAGATTATAAATTGAAATAATAGCGCAAACCAAGGCCTGTGTAATTCGTGAAGTTCCCAAAATCGCTATTGAGATGGTAAAATTGGGAAGTTTTTAATACCAAAGAAAAATGTTCGCTTAGAATAACATCGATATCTGCAGAAACGACACCGCCGTATATGAACTTACTTTCCCCCACCACTGAAACAACATTGGTAATTTCAGAATTACCACCATTAACAGCCTCATACCCGGCTAGGACGCCACCACCAACAGATAAGGCTTGCATTCTACGATTTCTACTGTAAAGCGTTAGAAAATAGGAGTAGCTTGCCGTATAGCTGGAATACGGTACCTGTGTACTCCCAGACTCATAATTGGTCAAGGTAACATTGAGTGCTATTTGGGTAAAGGTAGTTTCACTTAAATTGGTATTGTAGGTGAATTCACCTCCGTAGCCGTCTCCAAACAACCCTCCACTAGCCGTAAAAGTGTTCGTGTAGCTTTGGGAGGTGCCCAAAAAAGGCAGCCCAAAAGCCAATATGTATACTAGAATGCGAAAATTCAATTAGAGGGGGAATTTACCTGTTTATTATCCAATGGCAACATCACCATACGCTCATTTTCTTGTTCATCAAGCACTACATTGATACGTTCTTTGCTCGTAATCTTGAATTTTTTAAAAACATATACCACCTCGTTAATACTCTCAGGGTCAATAATTTCCTGTAAGTTAAACTTATATCTTGGTGTCATGATTTTTTGTAGTTTACCGACAGAGGACTTTTTAAAAAAACTTAGTCCGTTTACTTTGTATTCTTTCTTAGAGTTGTTCTCTATTTGGAGTACAAAGTAAATCTCTTCTCGGTCTACTAGGATATTGTTCAATTTGAGGACAACTCGCTTGTTTTGGCGAAAACTTCTTTTAAATATCGTTTTTTGTAAGTAGTTGTTTTCACAAAAAATACGATAGTATTCCTGTTTATCTTCATCATATAAATCCGCCTCTTCTTTCATTCCGGCATTATAGGCAACATCGCTATCCAATGAATCTTCGGTTTGTTTTACTTGTAAAACAGGTTCTACAATTGTTGGTTTCGTAGTATCTTCTATCGCTTCTTTACCATCTTTCGGTTTTGTAGAAGAAGGCATTGTACTTTCATTTCCTGTGTTACTTTTTTCTGCTGTAGAAACGGTTATTGGTTCTTTTTCTTCCTTTTGTGCCGGTATTTTAGTAGAATCAAATGGTTTCGTCTTGCCAATGGCTTGGGATGCGTTTAGGATGTACGTAAAATTAGACACATCTTCAGCAAAAGAAAGCGCAAAAGAGTAAATATTCCCTTCTTCGGTAATTACAGTGAGATTACTTGGATTGCCATTTCTCGCTTTTAAAAGGCCCATATTGGAATTCTGCTCGTACTCAAACTTATAATTCACGGCAGGCGGGACTACTTTGCTTACATTCGACGGGAAAAACAGTGTAACCGTAACATGGTCATTGGCCGTAACCGCTATGGGCGCTTGGGCCAAAACAGTATCAGTGGCAGAAAACATCCAACACAGTATAAAACAAGAAAAAGCGGAAAAAAATTTCATTGTCGGGGATTAACTTAACACTACGTTATTGTTTAAACGTGCTTTTTGTAGGTAAATTATTCAGTTGGAATCACAAAAATATCAATATAAGTGGACATTACTTCAATTTATCGCTAAAAGGAGCTTTTTAACGGATTTAAGTTTGGGAAATAGAAAGAAATCTCACATTTAATCCAATTGCTATCACAACCATCTTATCAGAAGTTATATTTTAAAATACTTTAAATTCCGCCGGTTTAAGCTCCATTGACGTAAAGATTTCTTGAATATTTTACAACCGAATGGTTCCTATTTATTTTTCTGTTTTATAAGTGGTACATTTTAAAAATAGAGAATCAAAACAAAAAATAAAGCAAAAAATAGGAAGCTATAAAGTATAATTGATTTGTAGCCATGCAAGTTGCTATTTTCTTTCTCAAAGGTCTCAGGAGTAAAAAACAGATAGTAACGAACGGCAAAAACCACATATAAAGCAACTAATGCCACTATTTTATATGTTTTTGAGATTTCATTTAGGTTGGTTGGTATTCCAAAAAGGTTCAGAATCTTTAGAAGCACTAAAACATGCATGGAGACCATTAGCACCAGATAAGAAATAGCAAAAATCTCAGGAGTATCACTATTGAACCTATCCTTATAGGCCTTAAACACCTTGAAATAAATTGTATCGAATAGGTACATAGGTTATTACCATTCCCCAAATCTACGGATACCATTATCCATCTCGATCCCGAATTCTACATCCTCGGGTATTGTAAGTCGCATAATCGTCCAAGCACCTGAAATCACCCAGCCATACCCGGGCACAAAAGCTACCAACCCCATGATAATGTCCATACATTCAAAAACCGAAATCTCACCATCTTCATATGCTTGTATAGTGGTAAGAATAAGTCCAAGAACATTTGCACCCTGTCCCAGTGCTTTAATGGTCTTGATAACATTGGCGTTCAGTTTAAACTTTTTAGCTGCCTTTGCAACATCCTCGGCTCTTACGTTTCCACGTCCCCCGCCCTTATACTTGGGCATTCCATTCTTGTCTAGTTTATAGGGTCTTAGTTCTCCTTTCGGATTAAATTCTCTAGAAAGAAAGGTATCATTTTTTAGGGCTTCCAAGATCTTATCGAAATCCTGTATCGTTCCTGTAGCGCCTTCAGAGAGGCTGTATAATAGAATGGCTCCGCTCATTAAATCGGTACCGCTTAGCCCATCTTCCTCTTCCGTTTGATCACGTATTTCTTTTGGAATTCTAATCTGTCGAATTTTCACCCTGGTATTATCGATCGCTACGGTGCGCAGACGTCTAAGCCTTTCCTTTTCTTTAATATTCTTTAGTCTTCTACGGGCTTTTGCAGTTAACTTTTTTTTGGGATCGGTATCTGATTCTTTTTCTCCATTTTCGGTTTTGTCAATGGCCGCATTTTGTATTCGAAGAACACTTTTATAATCCTGCAGATTTCTGGCCCGATCCAAATTCATATTGTAGCTTAAAACCGTTTTTTATGCCCCCCAGGTATTCTCAAACGTCATATCACCTATTTGAATGGTCTGGGCAGAGATTACAATACGTTTTTGCATGGGAATGTCATCGACAGCATCGAACTCTTCCTCCAAACTGACACAAAACGCCTTGGTAAAATCTACCTTTTGAAGCTGGGACATAGCATCTCGTTTGTAGAAAACCAGACTACCGTCTTTGGTCTGATCTGGTGAAGCCATCCAATGAAAAAGGTCAAATTTACCTTGTGATTCAATGGTAATCATAATTTGTCCTCCCAACGGCTTTCCGGAAGGTTTCCCGGTTGTATCCATAGGCTGCTCGAAATTATAAGTACAATGCAACACATTATACTCATTACCATCAATAGTAAGTTTCGCTAAAAATGACATAGGTGTGGGGTTTATGTATGCTTTTAGTGCCTGAAAAGTGCGCTATGTATACGGGTCTAGCTTTGTTCGTAATCCGTATCCCATTCTGCTCCCTCATCTCCTTTTTGGCCGTCCATCTTAATCAAAAAGTTTTTGGCCGGGAAGTATGGTTTCAGTCGCACATCAAGATATATTCTATCCTTTTGGTTGATATCTTGCTCGAATCTTCGGATTTCAAAATTTTCGATAAGTTTATCCGGGCCGGAAATACCATCTAGAAAACGAACAATCTGATTCTGAATCTCTTTTCGGGTCTTTGCATTAAAATTCTCGAACGCCCTTCTGTTAAGGAAGTCCATTAATACTTTGGTCACATAGTCAAATACCCGGACCACCGAATAGGTTTGCAGTCCTAAGTTATCTCCGTTGAAAAGAGTTTTCGCCGAGAAAGCCATTACCTTGCCGTATTCATTCACCATAGGCACCAATCCTAGGTTTTCTAAATTGGCAATTTCACTTTTTCTAAGTTCAAAGCGAACACCATCTACCTCGCTAAGACCACCATGTTTTTTACCGGCGGTCACCTGAGACATCAATGTTTTGTATATTTTACCGGCCAAAGCCCCCGATGGTGGCACATGAATATCTTCATCCTCCCCCACTTCATCGTGCTTTCCACGGCCCACAAGCCAGTTACAGGTCATGATCGTATTTGAGAGATACATATCACCACTGGCTAAATTTGCACTCTCGAACATTTCCATTACATCATCCGGCTCATCTAAATGTGCAAAGTCGGTTACCAAAGTAACCTTATTTTCATGCGCCAATTTTGCCCACTTATCCACTACTGATTTTGACCCCAAATACCCAGGAAGTACCATTAAGGAATAGTTGTCACGAAGGTCTAAACGATCGTACTTTGAAACAAGCTCTTCTCGAATATGGTCAAAAAATCGCGTGTTGTCCAAATCGGTCAATTGATCCAATTCTGCATTCACAACCGAAATGTTCTTTAAAGAAGCCATATCGGTATTCCTAAAAAACAATGCTACCGAACGATAAGAAGTTTCCAACTCTCTCGTTTCTTCCAAGGCCGTTTTTAAATTTTTGGTTAAAACCGTTTGCGACTGTTTTGCTTTATCATCAGCAGATTGTACCAACGAAATAATATCGTCACCTGATTTTAAAGTGTCTGACCAAAGTGACAAAATCTTCAAAAGATCTTCCCGCTCCGTTTTTTTGTTGCTCTCCGTTAAGAACATCTTCCGTCTAGCTTTTCGTTCGGGATTCAGGTTCTGAACATCATCAATCGCAGACTCCAGCAAATCATATCCCCCGTATTTGGCAAGGCCATCGGATTTTTCTTTGATCTGCTCTAAATAAGGTTTGTCACTAAGCTGGGACTGCTTTTGTTTATTGGACGTATTGGACATATTAGTTTTGGAATAAAGTTATTTGGCGTGTTTGATTTCCTCGATCAGTGCATCAATGGTTTCAATCAGTGATTGTTTTGCACTCTCATCTTCCAACGCGGCCTTTAAAATTTTGTTGGTCTTCAATTGTTTGATGATCTTTTTATACTGATCACTCTCGATTTCAAGTTCCTTTAGAAATACGCTATTGTTAACGATTCCCTTCTTTCCGAAATCTCCGAGGTTTTTAAAGTTAAGTTCCTCATTTACAGTACCACCATCCTTATCTTCAAAAGGAATCTTAATCACCGGTTCGTAGTTTTCGAAAACATCTTCTACCGTTCTCAATCCCTCCACCACTTCAGGTTTAACGGGGGCATTTGGTGTAAGTTTTCCTGCAATTAAAGTTCTATTCTGTGGAATGTCGTTCAATGCTTCGTTCGCATCTCCCTTTACCTCGTTACCACCGATACCTAGGTTGCTATTAGCCATGTATTGTTCTTTTATTTTTTAAATTTAATGAAAAAATACATAAACACAAGTTATGCATTCATCATAAAACGTAAAAAGGGGACAGAAAGTTGTCCCCTTTTTTTAATAAATATGATTTTACGGCTATACCCATTCATTAATGTGCTCACCACCACCACTAGATAACTCCTTGGCAGAGATTACAAAACTCTCCGTTAACGGATTTTGACCAGAGGAATCGAAATTCTCCTTGTATTTGATCAAATACCCTTCTTTGAAATTAACTTCTTTGAGGGTAGCGTCGGTATCTCTTTTACTGAAGACAATAGACCCATCTTTTCTTTCGAAGTTGTTGGTCATCCATTCGAAGAAACCAGTTTCTCCGTTTGATTCTACCGTTAAATTAATTCTTCCACCCCTGGTTACAGAAGATGGTCTTCCTGTAGGATCTACTTCTTGATTAAGGTCATAAGAGCAATGTAGAATTGTGTGCTCTTTCCCAGCTACTTTTAATTTTGCTTTAAAAGACATAATAAATTGTTTTTTGGTAAATAATACCTGATTAAATTAAATAACGTCACTAAAAGGACGCTCCTAATTTATCAAAGCCATGGCTTTAACACAAATTTATTCGACGAAATACACTCTTTTAGCCCAATTGCTGTAAGAATAAGAAGAAATCAACTGTGCTAAAAACCAATGAATTAAGGAGTTATTTTAAAAATAAAACGGACTAAAAAATAGATAAATACTACATTTTCAAACGAAAAGTATCTTTCTTAATTCTAGAATAGAGGGCGAACGAATGTGTTTCCTAAAAGTTCTTCCAAAAGAGCCCTTTTTTGGTTCGCATACCAATGGTCATGCTTTTTATACAACCTGTTTTTTGATCTTTGATCATCTTTATTTCCTTGATCTCGATTTTGTTGACATCTCGGATTTCTTTGAAAAACTGACTGACCGTAAAACGTTCTCCGGTCTTGTTGAACACCGGAATATTGCTATAACAGAAATAGTTACGGATGGCTATATCATCAACACTGCGACTAGAATAGCCCATCAAAAGCTGTAACATCTCGTCTTTGGTGATTTGAATACGTTTTTCCTCTTCAGCCGCCTTTTCGACCGCGGCTTGGTTCTCTTCAGCGATTTCTGCGGCAGGCTTATCCCCTATTTGTTCTTGTAGAACCGTTTCTATTGGATCCACGCGGCTAATACTGGCCCGGGTGGTTCGTTCTTTTACCGCAGGCAGTACGGTGATCCGTTGTTTGGCTTCATGGCGCCTATCATCATTCACAACCAATAAAATTGTTTTCTCACCTGGCTTGGTATAGGTATATTTTTCCTTACGGTCATTTCCATCTATAGCCATTGATTCCCCAAAGCTCCATTGCCAGGACTTGGCAAAATCAGAATCATTGGAAAATTCAACTTCTTGGCCAACTCTAACATACTTCGGGAGCTTAATATTTGGAATTAGTTCCGGATCTATTAATTTCTTTCTTTTTGCGATTACTATTTTTTTAGAGGCCACACATTTCCCGTTCATTTTAAGACGCACCTCAAAGGCCCCTTCTTTCTGAAATTGATGCACTACGTTCGAACGAAACATTTGAGGGCCGTCATCTCCAAAATCCCACACCCATTCAACACCGGAAACGTCTGTGCTCTTAAACTCTATAAGGTCTTCGGTAGTGTACGAATTTGCGATTACATCAAAGTCGACCTTCGCGCAGTCAACCTCGCTATTGATTCGAAAAGCGAAAAGACCCAATCCACAAAGAAGTAATACTAAAAAAGTAATAAAGACGTTAATGTCAAAGTGGGTTTTAATACTTTTATTGTTCATAATTAATGCCTATTTTTCGAAGCTAAAAAGCGCTATTTAAAAGTACAATACTTTTCATGAAAATAAAACTGTCGTTTGTCTTAGTTATTGTGTTACTTACAGCCTGTTCCAGAAAAACGCTTAAGGGAGGTGACTATTCGTATTACAAAAGTGAAATAGAAAAATCAAAACGACAAGAACAACTTCAAAAAGAAGCGAATAAAAAGACAAATACTGTTCATCAGGTAAACGAGGTTCCCCGTTATTTAAGTCCGGAAGAAAGAAAAAAATTCTCCACGTTGTTGGATGTGCCTGAAAAAGAAATTAAAAATGAAAAGTTGTATGCGGTCATTGACCAATGGCTGGGAACTCCTTATGATTGGGGAGGGACATCTAAAAACGGGGTTGATTGTTCATCGTATGTGCAACAACTTTATCAGAAGGTCTACGGGCGGGACTTGCCAAGAACCTCTTTGGAACAATTTTATCTTGATACCAAATCACATTTTAGAAATCAAAAGTATTTAAAGGAAGGAGACCTTATTTTTTTCCGATTACGACATCAGGACAAGGTGGTTTCCCATGTAGGTGTCTATTTGCAAAACGGAAAATTTACGGGTTCCAATTCTCCGCATGGCGTACAAATCGCGGATTTAAACGCCGACTATTGGCAAGATAAATATGTTGCATGTGCCAGGCTTATAAATACCCCCTAAAATGAAACAGGCAGCTAATAAAACAATTCGCGAAGAAGTCTTTGAGCTGGATTTTGATCTCAAGGCAGAGACTTTTGTTTCATACCTAGACGATTGTCAGACATCCATAGACATTCGACTGGATGACTTTTTTAAAAGACGTTTTAGCAAGGATATCACCGAAATAAAGGAAAGTCTGCAAAAGGAGGGCATGCTTGACGTAAATCTCAGTAGGCGCAGTTTTTACAACATATTTCCCGAGCGTTTTTTTCATAGCACCTATGCGAGTACCTCATTCGTACCGACCATGGTCGCTGACTATAACAGTAGGGTTGTAGAAGAAGAACATGCGCGTAAATTCTTCAAACCCCTAGAGACGGAATTTTTTCTTCAAAGAGTGGCCGTTGAAAAACAGGAAGACCATACTTTTAAATCGATGGGAGGCCCTGAGCTGGTGCACTTTTTAATGGATTTATGGAATATTGATCGAAATATACCAAAACGCATGGCAGCAAAGATTTTGAAAACGATGCCATTTATCTATAAGATTGCTGGAGATTTACCGTTGTTAAAAGTAATTTTGGAGAACATTATCGAAGAACAATTGACCATCACCCATGATTTTGCATCGTTAAGTGCAAATACAAGCGACGACCCTTGGCAACTTGGCGTAAATATGGCAACCGCGGGAGGTGGAAAAACCTTTCTGCCAAAGTATGTTTTCACCATTGCGAACATTCGAAAACCTGAGGAAATTCAGGAATACCTGCCAGGAGGAAAAATTGAATCGGTAGTTCGTTTTTTTTTGGAACACACTTTGCCGGTAGAATGCGATTTTGAGATTAACTTTACAGTAACCAAACCCAAAAGGGCCTTTGTAATGAGTGAGGCCGTTTATGCAGGCAGACTTGGAATATCTGCAACAATATAAAACTGTATGATTAAAAGCTACTTAAAAAAATTAATAAGCTTTGAAGCCCTGATGCCCTTTATGATCATCATGGTGGTCTTGATTCTTGCCCTTCGTTTTTTAGGGGCAAAAACACCTGGGTTTAAAAGACGCCGTAAAAAGTACTACTATTATCTCTTGACTTTAGTGGTTATTATGGCCATTTTCGTAGCGATTCTATACAATCTAAAACAATCTGCCTTACTCTTGCGCTATTTTTCTATGTTGGCATTTACGCTATTAATGGGGGCCGTACACGTATTTATTTACAGATATAGTTTTAACAAGTTTGATTCTCATCAAAACTTAAAAGAACTCCTTTTTTCTCTGATTACCTCTTTTGTTCTTGTGGTACCCATCCTAATGATTGCCACTCATTTCAACGACCTTTCCTATTTACCCTATTATTTTTTGGTCGTGGCCGCTTTCACCTTACCAACTAGCTTTTTCGTCTTGTATAAATATTCGGTTTCAATCCCGGTAAAATTGTACTCAAAGTGGTACTATCCGCTGGGTAAAAAGTATGAAACTCCCAAACATTACGAACTAAAGAACATGATAGTACTGAACTTCATGTTCTACAAGAGTACGACCGCAACAAATATGACCAGTTTTAAAGCAAAAGCACCAAAGGATATGGCTTTCGGGCGGCTTTTCTTTTTCTTTATAAACGATTATAATGATAAAAAAACAACCACTAAAATTGAGCTTACCGACACTACAGGTGATCCATTTGGGTGGTATTTTTATAGCAAACCAAAATGGTACGGAGCCTCAAAGCATATCGACTCCGAACTTACCGTGGAACAAAATAGTTTAAAAGATGGCGACGTCGTCGTATGTCAACGTATTTAAGAATTGTAGTATGATAGAAGATATCAAAAATTTTAAAATCAACTGGGTAGATGGCATGAAAATCTCTAAGGAGCATTTTCAAAGTCTTCAAAACTTTGCCGAAAACAGCATCAAAGATGCTTACGTAGTGCGCAAAGGACGTTATGGCCATGGGTTATTGGCATCGTACCAAGGTGATCACAACGAATACACCATTAACCTTGACATTCATAAAAGTCTTAAGGTCACCATAAAGAAAATGCGGGCTATAAGTCCCAATGGGAATCGCATTGAAATCACAGAGCATACGCCAAGTGTAAAACAAGAAGTCGTTATTGACGAACTATCGGACAAAAAATTGGAAGAAGGTTTTCTTTTGATCAATTTGGACACCGAAAATCCTGTGGCTTTTGGAGAACAGGACCCCAAGGAAATACCCCCAAGGTATCCATTTTTGACCAACGGTCACTTTTTTACCTTTGTGAGCGCTTCGGAGTTGGCAAAATCGGGACTTTCGGGAAATCAGTTGCCAATTGCCAAAATTGAAAAGGAAGGAAAAAGCCTTTCAACAGCCACTGACTATATCCCCCCCAGCCTTACATTGGGAGCGCATGAAAGTTTAATCGACTTTTATAATGAGGCTGAAAATTTTTTAAAATTAACAGAGCGCAATGCTATCTTGATTGTTCAAAAAATCATTTCCAAACAAAGCGATAATCCAATTGCGGATGCCATGCACTTGGTTGTTGATAAAATATACGTGTATTTGGCCCAACAAATCACCAAGGTAAAATGGGAAGAACATGACATGCACCCAAAAGAACTCTTGGAAATCATTGTTAGTTTTGCAAGGATTTTTAAGGGTTCCGTAGATATCTCCTCTCCAGAAAACAAAGAACAATTGTTCAATTACTTTGGAGAATGGACTGATTTAAAGGGAGGTGACTACGAAAAAATATTTACAGATATCATCAATTTGCAGTACAATCACCTTGATATCAACCAAAATATACTTCATGCTTCTGGGTTTATGCAAATAATCGACAAGCTTTTGAGTGTGCTCACCCAAATCGATTACATTGGTAAACGAAGGGATATGGGTATTTTTGTAAATGAGAATATTGTAAAGGAAAAATCGGGTAAATCGGGAGGCAGCTCCTTTTTAGCCGAATAAACACATAACCATGGAAGTACTAAACAAAAAAGAACGCACCTCCTCGTTCCTACTTTTTCTTTTGATGTTCGTTATTACGATAGGTATCTTGTTCACTGCCTTTTTCTTTAGTTATAAATTACCTTGGAAAGAAAATGAGGTACTTCGGGCCGAGAACCAAAAAATTCGGTATGAATTTTTATACCAAAAGAAATTCATACAAGCTTTGGAGGGTGTTGATAAACAAATTGATTCCTTGGATAAAACCCGTGAAGGGTATTTTTTCTTGGAGCAATCGATCAATGCAGACCTTATAGACCTTAAAAGTGATATTCCAAAAGACTCTTTGGAAGATAGAAGTATGTATGAAAATCTTATTCTTACTTACAAGAAGCTCGTTGATGCTAAACGAGACCTAAAGCAGGTTGAAAACGCGCGACAGGAAATCCAAGAATTGAAAGAACAAATTACTGAATACGAAAAGGAAATAAACAAATTGAGTACAGCTCTCGATCTTTCCCAACGTCTTAACAGAAACTGAGCCAACCATGAATTCGGAGCTAGAAAAAGCCATACATATTGCTACACAGTTGGCGGAAGAGCACCAGCATGAAAGTTTTGGGCCTGCACATTTGGTCAAGGCCTCTTTGAATAGAGACCTCTCATTACTCCGCTTTTTGCATGATAAGGGAATAGATGTCTATTTTGTGGAAGAATGGGCCGAAGTTCATATTGAAAACTACCCTAAGCGTACAAGCAGAACACTAGAGGTCAAAGCCAGTTCGGAGGCGAAAATGGTTTTTGTTGAAGCTGAGGAAGTACATACGCAATTGAACAAGTCGGAAGTAGATCTCATCTGTCTTTTTGTTGCCGCGGTAACACCGGGGGTTGGCTTCAATTATGACCAACTAAAGTCCTTGCCGGTTAGCAGTTCACAACTTTTAGAGGGGTTGATTTCCAATCGTTCCGGTGGCGCTAAGAACAACCCGAAAACAACTAATATCGAGGCTTCGCCAACAGGGGATGTCCTTAAAAAGTATACCACCAATTTATTGATGGAGGCCCGTGAAGGCGGTTATGGCCATATTGTAAATAGAGATAGGGAACTAAAGCAAATAATTGAAATAATCAGCCGAAAGGCAAAGCCCAATGTTATGATACAGGGCGAATCCGGGGTTGGAAAAACGGTGTTGGCCCAGAATCTGGCGCTTAAAATGCATCAGGGAACTATTGTAGACAACCTTCAACAGGCCTTGTTATTAGAAATTGACACTGCTATTTTGCTTTCCGGAGCCTCGTACAAAGGAGAAGTAGAAGATCGGCTTCAGAGTATCTTCAATGAGGCGAAAACACTCGGTAAAACCTTGCTTTTTATTGATGATTTTCATGTGCTTTTACAAGATGCCTCCGCAAGTCAGGGGATTCTAAACGTTATCAAATCCGAATTAAATAAAGGGGAATTAATCTTAATAGGGGCTACTTCCTCCGATAGCTTTCGAAAACACATTGCCTCAGATGAAGCATTGAACAGAAGGTTTGAATCAGTTAGCTTACATGAGCCAGATGATGAAACTTCGTTTCGCATTTTGCAAAGCGTTGGGCAGACCTATACAGATCATCACGGTTTAGACGTGAACGAAACCACCTTGAGGGAGTCGATACGACTCTCCAAACGATATCTAAAAGAAAAGAGCTTACCCGATTCCGCACTAGATCTAATTGACAGAACCATGGCTGCCGTGAACGTATCGGCGCAATCGTTGCCTACTGATCTTGAGCAACTAAAATCCAAACTAGCGGAAGTAGAAAGTACTGCGAAAGAAAAATCGGAAGCGGCTACAATTCAAGACATAGATTGGATCTACAGCGCTATTAAAAATAAACTAAGCCCCATTGTACTGGGGAAATTCGATACGGAAGACGCTTTGCAATTCCCGGAATACGCCAAAAAGAAAGCATACATCGAAAAACTTCTGGCGGCTATTGAAAAAGAAGCTGAAAAGACGCCTACAAGCATTGGCGAGGAAGATTTGGCCGCAATGGTCTCGAGCATCACAGGAATACCTGCCGGAAAGGTACAGACCCAAGAAAGAGAACGTCTCCTGGAAATGGAAGATATTCTTAAGAAAAGGGTTATTGGGCAAGACAATGCCATACAAACAGTTTCAGAAGCAATTATCGAATCGCGTTCTGGACTTTCGAAAGCGGGGCAACCGATCGGTTCTTTTTTCTTTTCGGGTCCGACAGGTACGGGTAAAACCGAATTGGCAAAATCGCTTGCCGAATTTCTATTTAATGATGAGTCGGCCATTATTCGGTTTGACATGTCTGAATTTAAAGAAGAACATTCCGCAGCCTTATTGTATGGAGCACCTCCTGGCTACGTAGGCTATGAAGAAGGTGGCGTACTTGTTAACAAAATAAGGCAGAAACCGTATGCCATTGTTTTATTTGACGAGATTGAAAAGGCGCACCAATCGGTCTTTGATGTTTTCTTACAAATATTGGACGAGGGTAAATTGAATGATCGTTTGGGTAAAACAGGTGATTTTTCAAATGCGGTCATCTTGTTCACCTCGAATATCGGTTCGGATTTTATCAGCAAATCGATCGAAAATGGGAAAACGCCCAAATCGGATGAGTTGTTGGAAATAATGGCTTCCTACTTTAGGCCCGAATTTCTAGGCCGTATTACGGAGATAGTACCTTTTGCTCCTATTTCCGAAAAGAATGTTCCTTTTATATTCAACTTGCATCTTAAAAAAGAATTATTGACGCTTACGGAACGGTTGGGCATCACGCTGGAAATCGACAAGGCCACCAAGGAATATTTATCTTTAGATGGCTTCTCCCCCACGTACGGGGTTCGCCCCTTAAAAGCAGTTATTCGCAACAAGCTAAAACGACCGCTTTCTAAAATGATCGTATCCGGAAAATTGAAAGCCCCCCAAACAGTAAAAGTGGGAATGAAAAATAATGAAGTGGTATTTACCGTTGTTGGTTGAAGAGAATCTATGGGAAACTATATCAGCTTGTAAAGTTGCTCGGAACTGTTTTTAAAAACTGAAGAATATTAATCTATTTCATGGCGAAACCTTATTATCAAGCACCCTTCGATTTTAAACGTTTTTTTGAGAAAAAAGAGCTCAAAAAGCTATCGATGCGCGATTCTATTTCGCAATTCATTAGTATCATTATAACCACTTATTTTGAAGAGTATACCTTCGATGAGGATTTTGGTAGCGAGATATGGGAAACCGATTTTGACTTGTTGGTGAATGCAAATGTGTTGCGAGAACGAATAAAGAAATCGTTGGCGCAACAGATTCGCACATATGAAAAGCGTTTGACCAACATTGATTTAAATGTTGAATTGATGGAAAGTCTCTCTGAAAACACCAATAAAGTCCGTTTAAAGAAATACTTGTACATCACCATTCGTGGAACCATTGTAAAAACAGATGAGCCCTTTACGTTTAATGGCGATTACTTTTTAGCGCCTTTGTCGTATCGATAAAACAAAAAAATGAAGAGTCTTACCAAAGAAGAAATAAAAGATCGGCTCATACGAAGGGCGGCAGACACCTGGGGAGTAGACGAGATGGAAATCGAGTACTCTTTCGACCCGATCGTAGGTATTTTGTTCGATGCATGTGCACATGAGTTTGAACGAATTTCCGACACGCTTAAAACAAGTCGCGCCAAAATTACGGAACGGCTTGTGGATCTTTTGACCCCCGAAGTTTCTGTAGCGGCAAAGCCTGCACACGCTGTAATGCATGCACTTCCCTTAGATAACGAAATCGCTATTAATGAAAGAAGCGCATTTTATCATAGAAAACGCATGCCCTTGTTTCAAGAGCGGAAAAAAGAGAATTTCAAGGATTTTTTCTTTTGCCCTGCGGGAGAATTTACGCTGAATAATTGTGGAATTAAATACATCGCCTATCCAGATAAAATTGTCTCCTATAACAATCATCGAAATTCCAACTTTCTCTCAAAAAGTGAATTCACAGGGGCTCCGGAAGCTTCTTGTATCTACTTGGGTATTAAGGCAGAAAAAGATGTAAAAACAATAGCATCACTCTCTTGTTATTTTGACCTTTTGAATTTTGCCAACAAAGAGTTGATGATTCATCATTTGGGAATTGCGAACTGGTCTATAAACGGAGAAGAAATTTCCGTGCACAAAGGGTATCCGCAAAAGGGACTTATAAAGGATGATTACAGTGCGTATATCAACGAAAGTATACAAAGTAAAGTACAGTTTTACGAAGAGTACGTAAGACGGTTTTATGAAGATCATTTCTACACGATAGCGAACAGTATCGATGTGAAGGAAACCGCACGGGAGTATCCGGAGGTTTTTAAAGAGTTTTTATCCCAAAGTGATTTAGAAAATTTTGATGAGCCTTTGGTTTGGGTCAAGATAACCTTCTCCACCGTTGTTTCCACCCCAATGCTTGAAAATTTGCATTGCCATATCAACTGCTTTCCGGTGATGAACAAAAAAAGCCATAGCGTAAGCAAGCGGTTGCAACCCTATTTTAATATTATTCCTTTAGAAGCGGAGCATGATTTTTTCCTAGATGTACAAAATGTGCTTGGTGATAGTGGCGACAGCTATTTTGTCAAAAATCGGGATAAAAAAGACCAAAATCGCCCCGAAGCGTACCTGAGATACGGTGGGGTTAGCCGCTTTGATGAGAGAGATGCTTCCGAATTGCTAAATTATACTTTAGACCTTTTAAAAGAAGATAGTGTAGCTTTTTCGGCGATGGGGGATGATTTCATTAACTCAAACTTGAAAGACCTGAAACAGATCGTTTCAAGAATAGAACAGCAGATTGAACTTCGTGACTTTCGTAAAAACAAAATTCCCTATTTAATTATCAACAAACACGGGGCAAATAAGAATAGAGATAAGATTGTCTATGCCGATTACTGGACAACGACCGGTGAAAAAGGAAATAAAATAAATCCGTACAGTAAATTGTTCCAATATTCCGGAACGGCCTTCAAACCGAATAGCCTCACCTTCATAACCGGTAGCATTGGAGGTCAGGACGAGCCTTCTCCCAGCGAGAAAATCTATGCTTACAGGGCGCATACGCTTTCGAGGGGAAGAATTATTACCCGCCAGGATATTATTCATCATTGTTACGCTGTTTTTAAAAGTACCATAGCACATGTGCGAGTAGAAAAAGGCGTTATGGTTTCTCAAAGTAGCGCGGTAGGCTACACACCTACCACCGATATATTTGTTACTCAAAAGAAGGGTACAGATTATACTGAAACAGATTGGGAGCATCTAAAAAAAGAGTTGTTGATCGGTATTGAAACCCGATCGGCAAACGTTTTGCCCTATCGCATTTTTTACGATTAAGACCCGCTTTTTTTTGACAAAGGCCCCAATTTCATCACGACAATATGCGCTGTATAAGGCGTTAAATAAGGTTTAAACCACGAATAGACACCAGCAAAACTGTTGTACAACGAAAACCAGCTGATTTTTTTGTCAATAGCCGGGTTAATTGCTATTTTAAACGTATAAATAATCCCACATGTCGAAAATCGTTCAAATTAAACTCATCGTCGGCGGCGAGGAGTTCTTACCCAAATCGGGTTATAGCATTTCAATAGAACAATCTATCGGCGGCCGAAGTTCTTTCAGAATTTCTTTTCCTGCAAGTGCGACTGAAGGGTATTCAGGCGCATTAATGGACAATGCCCTAGCATTTGTTGGTAAAAAAGCATCCATTGGTCTGAATGGGAATGAATTGGAGTTCAGTGGTATTGTAACCGCTGTAGATCTTCAAAAGGGAATCGGGGCAGCAGGAACTATTGTGCTTTCGGGACATGGTCCGGCAGTTTTACTGGCCAATTCCTCACAATGCTTTAGTTATGATGAAGGTACTTCCTTATCACAAATTGCCAATGATACCCTCGCAGGCCATTCTACAGAACATCTAAAAAGCGCTATCGGCGAAGGAAGCGATGTACAGCTCCCGTATACCGTACAATACAATGAAAGTGATCTAGCATTTTTACAACGATTATGCAGTCGCTATGGGGTATGGCTTTATCATAATGGGACGGATTTTTGTGTTGGCCGAACCGGAGACAAACAATTGCAAGGTGTAAGCGGTGTAGATGTGCTGAGTTTCAACCTTTCTACTTCGCTTCGGGAACAATCTTTCGGTATCAAAGCGCATGATTGGGTAAATGAAACCCTATTGGAGGCGGAATCTTCTGCCCATTCGCCAAGTTCCTCCCATCCATATCTAAATCAGATCAAGGGGGAATCCGAATCTGTATTTGCAAAAAAGGGAAGCTATGACTGGAGTATTGGACAACACGAATTCAGCGCACAGGGCGGTGTAGATACGGCGACCAAAGTAAATACCTTGGGGAGGGCCGCAGGAATGATTATCGCCACCGGCACCTCGGAACTGGTAGGGCTGCGCATTGGGGATACCCTTACCTTAGAGGGTTTGAATTTTTCCGACCCTAAGAAGAAAGACCCCTACGGCTCTTATGACATTACCAAAATAGTGCATCGTTTTAACCATAGCGGCCATTATAGAAATGAATTTGAAGGCGTTCCGGAAGGCACGGAACACTTGCCCAATTCAAATAGTTTTAAAATTCCAAAGGCAGGTGCGCAACGCGGTTGGGTCTTTGATAATGCCGACCCGGATGGCCTCGGTAGAATCAAAGTACAATTCCCTTGGCAAAAAGCCAAAGGTACAAGCACCCCATGGATAAAAATGATTACCCCCTATTCTGGGGCCGGAAAAGGGTTTTATTTTATTCCGGAAAAAGAGGAAGAAGTATTGGTTGGTTTCGAGGGTAATAATCCCGAAAAGCCCTTTATTCTCAGCGCCGGTTTTAACAGCAAGGCAAAAAGTGATTATGCAGATCCAGATAACAACATCAAAGCCATTAAAACACGTAGTGGCAATGAATTGATCATGAACGATGAAGATGGTAGTATCACCATTCAAGACCCGAGTGGCAATACGGTGGTGATGAACGGAGATGGAGAAATAACCATCACGGCACCCAATGTGCTTACGCTGAATTCGAAAGAAATAAACATCCTGGCCTCTGAAGTAGTAAATGTTGATGGCACCAATAACGTGAACGTTACCTCAAAAGAGATCCTGAACGATGGTAGTTCAAAAGTTACGGTCACTAGTGCCGCAAAGATAGAAGTTACGGCTCCTAGCACGCAAGTAGAAGGCACTGCGGAGTTAAAACTGAACAGTGACGGTATTTTAGATGCAGATGGTACCACAATGACCAATGTTAAAGGAGGGCTTCTAAATCTTAATTGCGGGTAACAGACATGAACAGTGAGCACAACCCCGTAGCCTTATTAGTTGGGCAATTACAAAATGCCTGGCAACGGCAGGTAGTCCCTGACGAACAAATTCAATGGGTACGTTGGATTATAAAGCCCGAACAGGCCCGTTTATACGAGGGCTTCTTAAAATTAGAATCTACGGAACATGGTGCTATCCCTGATATTCCGGTGGTGCTTTTGACCCCTTTCGAAGATAGCAAACGCCATAGCAGAGCGCTTATACATGATTGGGTTTCCAATTATGAAGAAGATCAAAAAACAAAAGATCGTCTTACCAATGATGCCATGACACTCGAGTGGGATCTACCCTATTTCAAACAAAAGTTGAAAGAAGAAAGTGGTGATTTTAATCAGCTGCTTTTGGAGCTTTTGAAAAAGTTTCAAAGAGCATTGCCCGATACAAGACGCCATCTCGTTCTTTGCCTGTTTCCCTATACCATTCAAGCAGTGGAGGATTATAGAAATTGGATGGAGACCTTGTTAGCTATTGGCTTACCGCAGAAAACAAGATTAATGGTGTTCGACCAGGTGGAACAGAATTATTTTGAACCTCTTCAAGCAAAGTACAAGACCATTGCAAAATCACTCGCTGTTACCTTGGATTTGGATGGTGCCATGCAGAAACTCGCACGCTCGGGAGACCCCAATGATCCAGAAGTCCAATTTCGACAATGCATGCTAGAAATGGGCAACAGTGCTGCAAAAAACAATCGTAAACGATTACATCACTGGGGGGAAAAGGGGTTAGAGGTTACTCAAAAAACAGGAAATAAAACTGCTTTTGCCACTGCGCATGCCGTGTATGCCGGAATGTTGTTTCAATTTAAAGAATATGACACCCTCGATAGGTTATTAAAACGTGGACTAAGTATTTCGAAACAAGCTAAACAGGCTGGAGATGAGACCATTAATGCCATTCTTTTACAAATCTATGGCTATATGGCGGCAAGTGCCCACCATCAAAAAGATATTGACAAGGCAACCGATCTGTTTTGTAAACAAGCCGAAATGGCTGCAACATTCGGTATGGGGCAACAAGCCCTCTCTATTTATTGTACGGCCTATACGCTAATTCAAAAAAAGAATCCGAATCGGTATAATAAAGTATTGAAGATGGCCTATACCTATGGGAAAGGACTCCCCGTTGAGACCTTGCGTTCAAGTGCTATGTTGCAAGTCGCGTGGGACTATTATAATGCTACCGAAACCGACATTCAAAAGAAAATTGATGCCTTTATGAAAGAATTGGAAGGCAAGGCGTGGAAAGAAAAAATCGCATCTCAGGAACAAGCCGTAAAGGCTGGTATTTCGTTAACCTAAAAATGTACGTGTATGTTATTGGCCAATAAGCACTTTACTCCCGTTCTTGGAATAGATATACATATTGTAATCATTCTAGGGGCGCCAATACCGATGCCACATCCTTATATCGGTATGGTAATGGATGTGATGGATTATATTCCTTTTATTGGCTCTACGGTGAACGTAAATAGTGTCCCGAAAGGCAATAGCCAAACCTCTGGAGTGTTGGCAACTTTTTTTCATATTCCAATGGGTGGCCCTTTTTTGTTGGCACCCATGATAGGGCATGATTCCGTTAACTTTTTTGGTAGCACCAAGGTAAATGCACAAGATAATTTCTTTTCTCCCGCTGGTTATATGGTGATGACCTGCAATGATATTGGCATGCCGTTGACCTTGTCGCCAGGAAAGAAAATGAAACCGATACCCAGTCTGTATTTACCAACCTCAATGTCGGTTCCCCTTCCCATGGGGAAACCCGTTTTCGTTGGTGGACCGTATGCGCCAGATTGGGCAGGTGTGCTTACGGGCCTGGCCATGTCGTATGCTTTTGGAGCCGTTTTAAAAGGCGTTGGTAAGGGGCTTGGAAAAGGACTTAAAAAATTAAACAACAAGGTGTTGAAAAAACACCCGAAAACACAGGGCCTTGGTAAAAAGCTTTGTAAAATGGGCTTCGAACCAGTTGACCTGATTACCGGG
>CALIIC010000143.1 GCA_938020445.1 uncultured Flavobacteriaceae bacterium
AAAAAAAAAGCGGAAATTCAATAGCGTTTGATTTTTTTTTTAGAATATTTGTTCACATATTTGTCCCACTTTGAAAAACAGGTTTGCTCCGACCTTTTTTTGACCTACTGACTAGAAATACTAACCAACAAAATAAGAGAACTTTAGAATGAGTGTTACTGCAAATTCCGTATGGAACAATTGTTTGGCCTTTATCCAAGATAATATCCAACCGCAGGCATTCAAGACATGGTTTGAACCCATTACACCTGTTAAGCTTACTGACAATGCTTTAAGCATTCAGGTGCCAAGTAAATTTTTTTATGAGTGGCTCGAGGAACATTATGTGAAACTTTTAAAAGTTGCACTTACCAAGGAACTAGGGGAAACCGCCAAACTGGTATACATTATTAAAATGGAAAACACTTATGGAAACCGTGAGCCTTTTACAGAAAAAATACCAAGTTCAAATAGAGGTACTATGACTTCACAGGAAATGGATGTACCGATCAAATCAAAAAATCCTGAGCTTAAAAATCCGTTTGTGATTCCAGGCATTCGAAATATTAAAATCGAATCGCAACTGAACCCAAATTACAATTTCGATAATTTTCTTGAGGGGGATTCGAACAGATTGGCACGATCTGCGGGAATGGCCGTTGCAAATAAACCAGGGGGCACTAGCTTTAACCCGCTGTTGGTTTTTGGTGGGGTTGGTCTCGGTAAGACCCATTTGGCACATGCTATCGGCGTTGAGATAAAAGACAAGTACCCTGAGCGAACCGTGCTCTATATTTCCGCTGAAAAATTCACTCAACAATATATCGAGTCGGTAAAGAAAAACACGCGCAACGATTTCATTCACTTTTATCAGTTGATCGATGTGTTGATTATTGATGATGTGCAGTTCCTATCCGGTAAATCGGGTACACAAGATGTATTTTTCCACATCTTCAACCATCTTCATCAAAATGGAAAGCAAGTCATCCTTACCTCCGACAAGGCACCGGTTGACATGCAAGATATTGAACAACGCTTGCTTTCCAGATTCAAATGGGGGCTATCTGCCGAACTACAGAATCCAGATTATGAAACCCGTATTTCTATCTTAAAGAACAAACTATATCGCGATGGGGTTGAAATGCCGGACGATATTATAGAATACGTGGCCAAACACATTAAAACGAACATTCGCGAACTAGAAGGCGCCATTATCTCATTGATTGCCCAATCTTCTTTCAACAAAAAGGAGGTAACCTTGGAATTGGCCCAATTGGTCGTTGAAAAATTCGTAAAGAATACCAAACGTGAGGTTTCCATAGACTACATTCAAAAAGTGGTTTCCGATTACTTCGAGATGGATGTGGCCACCTTGCAATCAAAAACTCGAAAAAGACATATTGTACAAGCACGGCAGTTGGCCATGTTTTTTGCCAAAAAGTTTACCAAAGCCTCCTTGGCAAGTATTGGGTCGCAAATAGGAAAACGAGACCATGCAACAGTGCTACACGCATGTAAGACTGTTGATAACCTAGCTGAGACGGACAAACAGTTTCGCAAGTATATCGAAGACCTTACCAAAAAATTCTCCTAAACCTTAATGGCCTTAAAAGTCTTAATGGTATGTCTTGGCAATATTTGTCGGTCACCGTTGGCGGAAGGAATTTTAGAAAGTAAAGTAGACCCTACGGAAGTTTTTGTAGATTCTGCGGGCACTGGCGGTTATCATATTGGTGAGCGTCCCGATGAAAGAAGTATTGATGTGGCTGCAAAGCATGGTCTTTCCATTGGTCATCAAAAATGCCGTAAACTTACCCCCTCGGATCTAGATACGTTTGATTTAATCTATGTAATGGATCAAAGCAATTACCAAAACACGGTTGCTTTGGCCAAAAACAAACAACAACGAGAAAAAGTGCGTTTGTTATTAGACGAAATTTACTCGGAGACCAACGAAGTACCCGACCCCTATTATGGTGGTTTAGATGGTTTTGAAAATGTATATCAATTAATTGATACCGCCTGCGAAACCATCGCCAAACGATTGCAAAACAACCTTTAAAATGTTTAACCAAACGAAAGACCAAGGGAAACTTTATCTGATTCCGACTACCTTGGGAGACACCGAGCCATTAGAAGTATTGCCTATTTCCATTAAAAGAGCAATTGAGAACATTGATTATTTTGTGGTGGAGAACGAAAAATCGGCGAGACGATTCATAAAAAAAATAGCTCCTCGAAAATCGCAATCAAATTTGCATTTGGAGTTGCTAAATAAGTACACAGAAGCGGCTGCCATTCCCACCTTTGTAAACCCTTGTTTTGAAGGTGAAAATGTAGGGGTACTTTCTGAAGCAGGCGCACCCGGAGTAGCCGATCCAGGGGCTGCCGTTGTAAAAGTAGCACACGAGAAAGGTATTCAAGTGGTACCATTGGTAGGCCCTTCCTCTATTTTACTTGCATTAATGGCCAGTGGCATGAACGGGCAAAATTTCGCATTCAATGGCTACCTCCCCATTGACACTAGGGAGCGCAAAAGCACTATCAAACGCTTGGAAAAAGTATCTAAGGAGGCCAACCAAAGTCAGTTGTTTATAGAAACTCCTTATAGAAATGACAAGCTGTTGGCAGATTTATCCAAAACCTTAGCCCCCAGTACACTCTTATGCATTGCCTGTGATATTACCTTACCAACTGAATACATTGTTACGAAGCCTGTTTCAGAATGGAAACACGGCCCTGTAGAACTCCATAAACGGCCTGCAATTTTTATTGTTCAGGGCTGATCATTTCCAATGCCGCCGGCATAAAAAAACAAACCCTGACCAAATGGCCAGGGAGCGTTTCATCTTCATAAGTGGTTCCCTCAAAAAGGGGGAACAATTTTTTCAGCAAATCTCTGTCTTTTCTTTATACTTTCGGATTTCTTTTTGGAGCTACGAACGATGTATCATAGCCTGAAAATTTACGAATGTATTTTGCAATTGTAGTACCATAACTATCTGACACATCTACCTTACCCCAAGAGCGCAAATACTTCTTAACGTTTCCTGCTCCAGCCAAATGGGCCGCCGCCAACATTCCCGATTCCGTGATTTCAACACCTCGAATTCGTTTCCCGACGAAACGCTTGATATCCCTACGGAGAATCCATTTATTACGGGCCAAATTGGTATAAAAAACTTTTTCCTGTAGAATGGGGTCATTCAAAAAATGAGTGGCATTATACACTCCCATCAATTGAAGCGTACCAATTCCAAACTGGTACTTTCCTAAGTATCCCAGGGTATTGATCGTAAAATAATCGCCTTGCGACTCTTTAAATGCCAATGCCTCTCGAAACCCTATATAAGAGCTTCCAATAAAAGGAGGGGCTACCATCGTAGCGCTAAAAACTACTGCTTCTTTTGGGTAAATTGTCTCAATCGGACATACCACTTTGAGGTTTTCAGGAACTTCAACCTTTGGTTTCACCAAGTTAAAACTCATTAAAAACAATAGTATCAAAAGCGCGCAAAAAGAAATTACACATCTTCTCATATCATTTAGTATTCTTAAGACTGAAGGCGGTGTCTAATCGCCAGCTTAAATTTTTTCATTTAACAAAGATACGTTCAGATCTGAGCTGCGGTTTGCAAGAATTCGTTAAAAATTGCCAAATTTAGGCAAGCTGTACAATAAGTTGGATAACCGACTATCTGCTAATACGCTGAGAATTGATCCATCGGACGTACTGCTCTTTATTTCGGTTATGTTGCGAAAGTGTCTTTGCAAACTTGTGATAACCAAAATTCTCAACATTTGCCACCATGTATAAGTAGTCGTGTTTTTCAGGGGAAAGTACGGCGTCTATTGCAGATACATCGGGCATTGTAATCGGTCCGGGAGGAAGACCACCATATTTATAGGTATTGTAAGGGGAGTCGATCTCCAAATCAGCATACAACACTCTTTTTATCACTTGATCAAAATCGCCAGAGTGTTTCTTAAGCGCATAAATTACGGTTGGATCTGCCTGCAATAACATTCTTTTTTTCAACCTATTGAGGTACAAACCGGCCACACGGGGCCGTTCATCTACCTTGGCAGTTTCTTTATGTACAATGGAAGCCAAGGCAACGACCTGCTCAGGCTGAAGGTTCTGGGCCTTTGCCTTTGCGATGCGCCCATCGGTCCAGAAGCGCTTATATTCTTTCAACATACGCCCCCTAAATTTTTCCGCGGAAGTATTCCAGAAGAATTCATAACTGTTCGGCAGGTACATCGAAAGCTTATTCGTATCGGTAAGGCCGATCGAACTTAAAAAATCGGCATCGTTCATTGCATTTAGCAAAGAGAGGCTATCGGCTTCGATTTGAGTGGCTATGCGCCCTGCCAAATTTTCAACGCGCTCTTGATTGTTGAACGAAACCTTTACTGGCAGATTACCACTTCGTAGGGTATTGATAAGCTCGTTATTGTTCATTCCCTTTTTAAGGGCATACTTGCCTGGCTTTATATTGGAAGCATATCCCTTTCTAATTGCCAATTGCTCAAAAGATTCCATATCAACAAGCAAGGAACTTAGCGAATCGCGCACTTGTCCAAAACCCGCTTCAGTCGGGATAAAAACAATTTTTTCATTCGAATCAAAATTTGTGTTGGGTGTAAAAATTGCAGTGTACACCTTATAGGCAAATAAGCCGCCGCCGACCAATCCGATACCGACAATAGCAAGTACTATTTTCTTGAGATACATTTTACAGGTTTATTTTTTGAAATAATAGTTCATCTTTATAGCCGCCATTGGAATAAATCCAATCTTTTTTGACACCAACCTGTAAGAAACCTAATTTCTGAAAGAGGTAAAGGCTCGCCTCATTATCGGCTCCTACATTCACATACAGCTGATGCAAATCGAGGGTTTGGAAAGCATACTTCATAAGCAAGTCGACTGCCTCCGCTCCGATTCCCCTGTTTCTATTCTCCGATTGCAATACCACGATTCCCAGTCCTGCCCGCCTATGTTTGGGGTCAAAATCAAAAAGATCAATGAGTCCTACTACTTTGGAAGATTCCTCGCAAATTGCCAAACGCAGTTGTTTCACATCAAAAATATCTCGATGGGCGTTTTCCAAATAATGTCCCAATACGTGTTTCGAATATGGAGTGAGCGTACCACTCACCTCCCAGATTGCCTCGTCGTTTTCCAGTAGAAACAGAAAATCCAAATCCTGGGGTTCCAAAGCTCTTAGGTATATGTTATTTCCTTTTAGCTTTTGCATTGTATCGTTCCTTTATAGACCAACTGAGCGGGACCGGTCAGAAAAATATTCCGATACCCCTCCCCTTCTTCTTCAAAGGTAACCTCCAAAGCACCCCCTACAGCATTCAACTGTACCTTCGTTTTTGCAGCCATTCCCGCACGATGCATCGCCAAGGCCACTGCGGTTACCCCGGTACCACATGAAAGTGTCTCATCTTCGACCCCTCTTTCGTATGTGCGAATACTAAAACGATCTTCACTTTCCTTCTCCACAAAATTGATATTGCTTCCTGCCTCACCATACAATCCGTACCGCAATCTGGCCCCTTCCTTTTTTATATCCACGGTATCCAATCCCTTTACCACTTGTACATGGTGGGGCGAACCGGTATCTAAAAAAGAATATGTATCCTTTCGTTTTATCTCCCCTACATCCTGCATGCGCAGGCTTACAATGCCCGCTTCATTGATCGTTGCCGTATGCAAACCATCTACCGCATTAAAAGACGCTGTCCGCTTAACAATACCCAATTCCTTTGCAAAAGCGACCAAGCACCTACCACCATTTCCACACATACTACTTGGGTTGCCATCCGAATTGTAGTAAACCATCTTAAAGTCTTCCGAAGCATCATTTTCTAAAAGTATGAGCCCGTCAGCCCCGATACCAAAACGACGATCGCATAAAAAAGCAACCAATTTCGTATCTTGCTTTGGAAAGAACTTTGTTCTATTATCGACCATCACAAAGTCGTTCCCTGTTCCTTGGTATTTATAAAATTGCAGTAACATCTTTGAATTTGAAGAACAAAGATAGGACTTTATTTAACGAAAATTTAGCCGTTAAAAACTCGTTAAACCTCGAAAAACCAAAAGGGCAATTTGTTAATTTTACGATATTATGTTAAACTTAAACGAATACAAAATATGAAAAGACTAGGCAGCTTACTATTGGTTTCCATCTTTGCCGGGGCAATTACCTTGGGAGCTTATATCCTTTTTATCGAAAAACCAAATTATGCTTTTGTCAACGACACCAATGGTGCTTCAACCTTTCAAACGAGTTACACCCCTACTTCGGCCAAAGGTGCTGGAATCAACGAGGTAGATTTTACCGTAGCCGCAGAAAAAACGGTGAATGCCGTAGTACACGTGAAAAACATGTCAGTCGGTTCCTCAAGACCGACCTCGATAATGGACTTCTTTTATGGTTCTGGAGAATCGGCCCCTACACAGGTAGGCACAGGTTCTGGAGTAATTATTACTCCCGACGGATTAATCGTCACCAACAATCACGTAATCGCCAATGCAAGTAAGTTACAGGTTACCCTTAATAACAATAAGAGTTACGAGGCTGAACTTGTAGGCTCTGACCCGAATACCGATATTGCCGTCCTAAAAATAAATGCAGATGAGCCGCTGCCCAGCCTGCGTTTCGCCGATTCGGACAATACCAGAATTGGGGAATGGGTCTTGGCGGTAGGAAACCCTTTTAATTTAACTTCTACCGTCACAGCGGGAATTGTAAGTGCCAAAGCGCGTAACTTAGGTAGAAATCAATCCTTCATACAAACCGATGCGGCCGTAAATCCTGGAAATAGTGGTGGCGCTTTGGTGAATACCAATGGGGACCTTGTCGGAATCAATACCGCTATTAGTTCTCAAACAGGGTCCTATGTAGGCTACTCTTTTGCAGTTCCGAGCAATATCGCTAAAAAAGTGGTCGATGACATCACTGAATATGGTAACGTGATTCGTGGAATTCTAGGTATCAGTACTGTTTCCACCAACTCCAAATATGCCGTTGAAAATGGAATCAACGAAATAGAAGGGGTGTATGTTCAAAAAGTGGAAGAAGACTCTGGGGCAGAGGACGCAAAAATCCTTAAAGGAGATATCATCAAAAAAATAGACAACATAAAAGTTCGTAAGTTTTCCGAGCTTTCCGGTTATCTATCCACCAAAAGACCTGGTGACCAAGTGACAGCCACCATTAACCGTGATGGGGAGGAATTAATAAAAAATGTAACCCTAAAAGAGGTACAGACGATCGAATTGCCCAATATGCGATTTGTCGTAAAAGATGTATCCAAAAAAGACAAGAAAAAATACAAGATTAAAAGTGGGGTGAAAATTGTTGGAGCTCCCGGACCATATCAAGGGTATGGCCTGGAAGACAGAATATTGATTGCCGTGGATGATCAAAAAATAGAGAATAAGGAGGATGCAAAAGAATTGTTCTCTAAGATATCAAAATATAAAAGCACTAGTCTCACTACTATCAATGAAAAGGGAGAGCGGGAACGTCTTATTTTTCAATAGTGTAATTCCTTAAAAATAATATTATGAAAAAACACCCTCTTCGGAGGGTGTTTTTATTTGATAAAATTTGGCACGAAAACGTTTGAAAAAGTTAGTTTTGCACAAGCAACCTAAATTTAGAAAACATTCGACAATGGGACACATTAGTTCTTACGAAAAAGAATTGGCCTTTCAGGCAGATCGCCGAAAAGCAACTACAGAGTTCATAAAGCTTACAAGCGACCTTTGGTACGACAAATCGATTGAAGTAGTCTTGTTTAAAAATCAAGTAATCGACAAGAATGTAAGCGACATTATCAACTTACATGAGTATGCAGGTAAATTTGTTCAAAAGCCCATATCTATCTTTGATTCGGTAGAAATCCTTCGGGCAATCAATGATTTGCCCTTACCCCCATCAAAACTTGATATTGGAAAATTGACCTACGAATACCATTCCGATGACAACGGGTATGAAGAAGTAAAAGGTTTCGTAATAGATAAGTTAAAAGGTGCTAACAAAGCCGAAGAAATACAATCAAAAGACGTAGTGCTCTATGGTTTCGGACGTATCGGAAGATTGGTCGCTAGAGAACTTATGGCCAAAACCGGTAAAGGAAACCAATTGCGTTTGAGAGCCATCGTCATACGAGGCAGTATTACAGAAGATGTAATGGAAAAACGGGCCAACCTTCTCAGAACCGATTCGATCCATGGCAAATTTATGGGCACGGTAAATGTAGACTTTGAGAATAAGGCATTGGTAATAAACGGTACCACGGTATATCTCATGAGTGCCGACAAACCAGAGGATTTGGACTATACCAGCCACGGCATCAAAGATGCCTTGGTAATAGACAATACAGGTGTTTACCGAGATAAAACGCAATTAAAAAGGCATTTAAAATCAAAAGGTGCTACCAAAGTACTCCTTACTGCTCCCGGGAAATCGGTGCCAAACATTGTACATGGTGTAAATCATTTGGAACATAACCCCGATACAACTGAAATTTATTCGGCAGCCTCATGTACCACCAATGCAATCACCCCTATTCTAAAAGTAATAGACGATTCGTTAGGCGTAGTCAAAGGGCATTTGGAAACCATTCATGCTTATACCAATGACCAGAATTTAATGGATAATATGCATGGGAAATACCGCAGAGGAAGAGCGGCCGCACTTAATATGGTGATTACGGAAACCGGTGCCGGAAAAGCGGTAACGGAGGCATTGCCGAAGTTAAAAGGCAAGCTTACCTCGAACGCCATACGCGTTCCTGTCCCCAATGGGTCCTTGGCCGTACTAAATTTGGAAATAAAAAATAAAACCTCGTTGGAGGGAATTAATACAATTCTCAAAAAATATGCCTTGGAAGGCGATTTGGTAGAACAAATTAAGTACTCTCTAAGCAAAGAAGTGGTTTCTTCCGATATTGTAGGTACCTCTGCCCCGTCGATTTACGATAGCACCGCAAGCATTATTTCATCCAACGGAAAAAATATCGTCCTTTACATTTGGTATGACAATGAATATGGCTATTCGCATCAGGTAATTCGATTGGCCAAGTACATTGCCAAAGTAAGAAGGTTTACTTATTACTAAAAACGAACTGTTTTTTTCGGGTACCGGACATCTTTTCAATGACTTAGGTTCGTATATAACGAAATTGAGAAGCTTTACTACCTTTTAAGGGTCTTTTGAAAATGTAGCTTATGGCTAAATTTTTTTCTTAATTGATATTATTGGATTACTTTAGTCCCCTCTAAATCATATATTACTAATCATAGCACCTATTTTTGAAATGAAAGGTCTCAGAGTACTACTTATTTTAACCGCCTTATTGGCATGCAACCTGCAATTTGGGCAAGAAACCGAAGAAACCCTTTCTCTAGATAAAGGGCCTATCAGCAGTCAATTTGATTTTATCGCAAAGAAATCGGGCAACTATCGAGCGGATGGTGTTCGTTATGAAGTTGTGAAGGAAACGAATCTTTATAAAATTCGTAAGAACGTTTTGGATACCATCAATGCAATAAGCAAAAAGACGGTGGAATTAAAATCGACCATTACGGAACATGAGGGCACTATCGAATCACTTAATAAAAAGTTAGCGGAAACCACAGGTAATCTTACCGCGGTAACAGAAGAGAAAGATAGTATGTCTTTCTTAGGCATTCAGGTTTCAAAAGCAAGTTATAATGTGATGCTTTGGACGATGATCGGAGCCTTGTTGATGACACTCCTCTTCTTTATCTACAAGTTTAGAAAGAGCAATATCTTAACCCAGGAGGCACGTACCAACTTATCTGAATTAGAAGTTGAATATGAAGATCACCGAAGACGGGCTTTGGAACGAGAGCAAAAAATAAGCAGGCAGTTGCAAGACGAAATCAATAAGTACAAAAAACAGAAATAATCAAAAAAGCTCCGAAAGGGGCTTTTTTTTGTACCGCCCATGACACAGATAATAGAAGCCTCCGTACAACATATACCAAGCATTGCCTTATTATTCGATAGCTATCGGGTGTTTTATGAACAACCTACAAATATAGCTGCCGCCACCGATTTCCTGCAAGAACGTATGTCTAAAAATGAATCGGTCATCTTTTTGGCATTTGACCAGCAAGAGGCAATAGGTTTTACACAGTTGTACCGCTCTTTTTCCTCGGTATCCCTTCAACCCATCCTAATTCTCAATGACCTTTTCGTCAAGGAATCCCATCGAAAACTAGGAATTGGATCGGCCTTGTTGAACCATGGGAAACAGTATTGTAAAGAACATAAATTTAAAGGATTGGCTTTGGAGACCGCTACCAATAATCCTGCCCAACACCTCTATGAACGTCTGGGCTGGGAAAAAGATGTGCATTGTTTTCATTACTTTTGGACTGCTTAAAAGCTTTAAAAAATAGGCAAGATGCGCATAGATATTATTACCGTACTTCCTGAACTGCTTAAGAGTCCGTTTGAGGCCTCTATCCTAAAAAGGGCCATTGAAAAAGGAATTGTGGAGGTGCATATGCACAACCTTCGCGATTTTACGGATCGTAGTTACAATCAGGTAGATGATTATCAATTCGGAGGTGGTGCGGGTATGGTATTGATGATCGAACCGATTGACAAGTGCATCAGTAGCTTAAAAGCGGAACGCGACTATGATGAGGTTATTTATATGACTCCCGATGGCGCCACCCTAAACCAACGAATGGCCAATAGCTTATCGCTTTGTGAAAACATTATGATCCTCTGTGGTCATTATAAGGGCGTTGACCAAAGGGTTCGTGACGCGTTTATCACCAAGGAGATATCGGTTGGCGACTACGTGCTTTCCGGAGGGGAATTGGGGGCTGCAATTGTGTGTGATGCCGTCATCCGGTTAATCCCAGGGGTATTGAACAACGAAACTTCTGCCCTGACGGATAGCTTTCAAGACGGACTTTTAGCGCCGCCGGTGTATACCAGACCATCTGACTATAAGGGGATGAAGGTTCCAGAAGTACTGCTAAGCGGAAATTTTCCGAAAATTGAAGAATGGCGTGAAAATGCCGCTCAAAAGCGAACCGAAGATCTACGACCCGATTTGCTGGAATAACATCCTTTTTCACATCTTAAAAAAATAGCATAAAAACCTTGTTGTTTGTTAATTATAGGCTATTTTTGCATCCTGTAAAATCAACCTCTGACGAAAATCGTGAAAGTTGATCGGTACATAACAGTAAAATTTAAGCATGGAATCATTAATCAATTTTGTAGAGAGTGAATTTGTAACCAAAAAAGAATTCCCAAAATTCTCAGCTGGTGATACGATTACCGTTTATTACGAAATTAAGGAGGGCGAAAAAACACGTACCCAGTTTTTTAAAGGTGTTGTTATTCAACGAAGAGGTAGCGGATCCACCGAAACTTTTACCATTCGAAAAATGTCAGGTACTGTAGGGGTAGAACGTATTTTTCCTGTAAACATGCCCGCCTTGCAAAAAATAGAGATCAACAAGAGAGGTAAAGTTCGTAGAGCTCGTATTTTCTACTTTAGAGGACTTACCGGTAAGAAAGCAAGAATCAAAGAAGTTCGTTCCTAAGTTCGAACAAATAAATAAAAAAGCCCTGACGGTTATCGTTAGGGCTTTTTTTATGAACAATTGTTAATATTTACGGTTTATAACATGTTGATTATAAATATGTTAAATATTTTGGAGTTTCACACTGCTTTCCATAAATTTAGATGTAATTAAAAAGTGACCTGCAAGAGGAACTATTTTTAATTGCTATAAAGTTCACGTAATTTATACTGATAGTTGAATTTTTTCAGGGTTAGATGGTCACATCGCGACAACCGAAAAAATGAGCAAGGCCGCAAAAACGAAAGTGAATGCAAAGTGTTTTGTGAATGGCATTGTGTCTAACTAAAATTTAGGTTTTGGTTAGATAACAAAACATACAAAGATCGGGAAGAAGTACATATTTGCCGCTTGGTTGAATAATTAAGGGCGAAAGTATTTCAAACGTGGAGATAGGGATGCAGATGCAATCAATGGTTGCGGTTTTGTCCTTGAGTCAAAACAAAGAGTTTGCTAACTATTTCAAAAAAGCCATGTCAATGTACCTGTACAATGATATGGCTTTTATTGTTATAGCCCGTTCTACTTCAAAAAACGTGCGAATACCCTTTAAAGTTTAGTACTCCCCTTATTTTTTGGGCTTTTAAATCGTATATTTGCTCCGCTTTAAATTAAAACAGCAGATACAAATGCCTAAGATTTTATATACCCGTACCGACGAAGCTCCTGCTTTGGCGACCCAGTCTTTTTTACCTATTGTTCAAGCATACACCAAAACTTCTGGAATTTCTATAGAAACCAAAGACATTTCTTTGGCGGCTAGAATCATTTCAGCATTTCCTGATTTCCTTGAAAAGGAGCAGCAAATGAGCAACGATCTTTCCATTTTAGGGGAAATGGCAAAAAACCCGGAAGGCAATATTATAAAGTTACCCAATATCAGCGCTTCCGTCCCCCAACTAAAAGAAGCAATAGCCGAATTACAAGAAAAGGGATATGCCCTACCCGATTACCCTGCTACAGCGACTGATAGCGCTTCCAAAGAAATAAAGATGCGGTATGATAAGATCAAAGGTAGTGCCGTTAATCCTGTATTGCGTGAAGGGAATTCAGACCGGCGCGCCCCCCGTGCCATAAAAAATTATGCGAAAAAGAATCCCCATAAAATGGGCGCATGGCATGCAAATTCTGAAACCCATGTCGCCACCATGACGCATGGAGATTTTAAAGCAAACGAAAAATCACTTACCGTTGATCAGAAGGGTGCCGTTAAAATACAACTGGTCAAAAATGATGGTACCACAGAAATTCTTAAGCAAGAGGTACCGGTACTCGCGGGAGAAATTATTGATGCCACTTATATGAGCAAAAAGGCCTTGGTATCGTTTCTGACAGAGCAGGTCGCCGATGCAAAAGCAAAGGGTGTTTTGTTTTCGTTGCACATGAAAGCGACCATGATGAAAGTCTCCGACCCTATTATTTTTGGGTACGCAGTCAACACATTTTTTGCAGATGTTTTCGAAAAATATGGCACTGTATTGAACGAAGCCGGTATCAATCCCAACAATGGCCTAGAAGCATTGTTAAACAAACTCGAAACACTCGATAAAGAGCAAGGTGCAGATATAGAGAATGCCATTCAAGAGGCAATTGCGAATGGTCCTGATTTGGCCATGGTAAATTCGGACAAGGGCATTACCAACTTACATGTACCAAGTGACGTGATCATCGACGCCTCTATGCCGGCAATGATTCGCAATTCGGGGCAAATGTGGAATGCAGAAGGAAAGTCTCAAGATACAAAAGCAGTCATACCCGATAGTAGTTATGCAGGTATTTATACTGCAACCATTGATTTCTGTAAAGAAAATGGTGCTTTTGATCCGACGACCATGGGAACCGTTCCCAATGTTGGGCTTATGGCGCAAAAAGCCGAGGAATACGGATCGCATGACAAAACATTTGAAATCTCGGAAGGCGGCACAGTGCAGGTAGTAGATACCGTCACAGATGCTGTTTTAATAGCACACGAGGTCGAAAAAGGAGATATTTGGAGAATGTGCCAGGTGAAGGACGCACCCATTCAGGATTGGGTGAAATTGGCAATTTCAAGAGCACGAGCCTCCGACACACCAGCTGTTTTTTGGTTGGATGAAAAACGTGCGCACGATGCAGAACTTATCAAAAAAGTGAACAGGTACCTGAAAGACCATGATACCAATGGCCTAGAGCTTCATATTCTATCACCTATTGAAGCGACCAAATTCACCCTTGTACGTATTAAGGAAGGAAAGGACACCATTTCAGTTTCAGGGAATGTTCTTAGAGATTATTTAACCGATCTATTTCCAATTTTGGAAGTAGGTACAAGTGCCAAAATGCTATCGATTGTTCCCCTAATGAATGGTGGAGGACTTTTTGAAACCGGTGCCGGAGGTTCTGCACCAAAACACGTTGAGCAGTTTTTAGAAGAAGGCCATTTACGTTGGGATTCGCTCGGTGAATTTTTGGCCCTAGGAGTTTCGCTAGAGTTTTTTGGTGAGAAATACATGAATCAAAAAGCGAGTGTCCTTGGAGATGCCTTGGATAGTGCTACCGAAAAATTTCTTCTAAATGACAAATCTCCTTCTAGAAAAGTAAAGGAACTCGACACAAGGGGAAGCCACTTTTACCTTGCTCTCTATTGGGCGGAGGCTTTAGCGGCACAGGAGAATGACAGCGAATTGAAGACTATTTTCAGCAAAGTAGCCGATTCAATGCGTGAAAACGAGGCTAAAATCATCCAGGAACTGGGAGATGCCCAAGGAGTTTCACAAGAAATTGGAGGGTATTATATGCCCAATATTGATTTGGTAGCGAACGTTATGAGACCTAGTGCAACTTTGAATGGTATTCTTGCCAGCATAGCTTAAAACTAGGACAATCATAAAAAGCCCTGATCTCCGAGGAGAATCAGGGCTTTTTTAATGGTGTAATTTGCTATTTGTGTTAGAAAATGGCAAATTATTAGTGTTTGTGAAATAAAAAGGGGTGCTTGCGTAGCTGGTTTCCTAAATAAATGTTAAGCTATTCGCCCTAGCGGGCTTCAATAAGTATTTTTATAAAAAATAATGTGAATGACCCTACCACAAAAAATCCTCTGCTTTTTCCTCCTGCATTTTTCCTTTTTTACTTTTTCTCAACAAAAATTCACCTTGAGTGGTACCGTGACGGAGGCGTCAAGTAATGAGACGTTGATCGGGGTAACCATCGCGATACCTGAATTGCGTACCGGAGTAACCACAAATGAATACGGCTTCTACTCTATTACACTTCCTGAGGGTGATTACAAGGTACTCATTAGTTATTTGGGTTTTAAAGACATTGTACGGGACCTAAGTTTGAATAAGGATCAAAAAATCAATTTTCAACTGTCTGAAGAGGCGGAACAGTTAGATGAGGTGATCGTTACCGAAGATGCTGAAAAAATGGACCTACGCACACCGCAGATGAGCGTAAACACGCTTTCAGTGGAAACCATTAAAAAGATTCCAGTAATTCTAGGGGAGGCCGACGTTATCAAATCTATTTTGTTATTACCAGGTGTTACCAATGCCGGAGAAGGCGCCTCTGGATTCAACGTGCGTGGAGGAGCGGTAGATCAAAACTTGATCCTATTGGACGAAGCAACCATCTTCAATTCTTCGCACCTATTCGGGTTCTTTTCAGTGTTCAACCCTGATGCTATAAAAGACGTTAAACTTTACAAAGGAGGTATTCCCGCGCGTTATGGCGGTCGCGTTTCATCTGTCTTAGACATCTTTCAGAAAGAAGGAAATAGCAAAGAATTACATGTGAACGGTGGAATCGGAGCCGTGGCAAGTCGCTTACTTGTCGAAGGCCCTATCGTGAAGGACAAGGCTGCATTCCTAATTGGTGGGCGTGGCTCGTATGCCCATCTGTTTCTTCCGCTGTTCGACCAAGATAATACCGCCTACTTTTTTGACCTGAATACCAAGCTTAATTACAACATAAATGAGCGAAATAGCATTTACCTCTCGGGTTATTTTGGGAGGGATGTTTTTGGCATTAGCGAAAGTTTTGTGAACACCTACGGAAATGCGGTGGGAAACTTTCGTTGGAACCATCTTTTCTCCGATAAATTATTTTCCAACCTTTCACTTATCTATTCTGATTACTACTACGGTTTAAAACTCGATTTTGTAGGTTTCGATTGGAATTCAGGTATTAGAAACTTCAATATTAAGTATGACCTAAAACATTATGTAAGCGATAAATTGCAGATAAATTATGGCCTTAACAATATCTACTATGCCTTTAATCCGGGTAAGATTGAGCCCAGTAATGCCGATTCAGGAATAATAGAGGAGCAGTTGACGCAAAAGTACGCAAATGAAACTGCGGCCTATATAGATATTGAACATGACATCAGCGAAAAATTCAGTGTGCAATATGGACTGCGTTTTAGCCATTTTATTCGATTGGGCCAAGATGAGTTGTTTAGTTACCAGAACAATAGTCCAGTTGATTTTGATCCTTTTTTACTTGTTTATAGAGAAGGGCAACCCATTGGTAGTACCGAATCCAGCCGATCGGATCAATTGGCTTCTTTTTCCAACTTCGAGCCCCGTGTTTCCCTATCATACACCTTTGGACCCAATAGTTCCGTAAAAGGCAGTTATACACGACTCGCCCAATACTTGCACCTTCTATCAAATACCAGCTCCCCTACTCCCTTGGATGTTTGGACACCAAGTGGACCTTATGTAGAGCCCCAATTGCTAGATCAGTACGCTGTGGGGTACTTCCAAAATATTAAAGGCGGGGATTATAGTTTGGAAACGGAGGCGTTTTATAAAGACATCCAAAACAGAATCGACTATATAGATGGGGCAAATCTTATCGCAAATGATGCAATTGAACAGGTCATCCTAAATGGTCAGGCCCGTGCGTATGGACTCGAGTTTTTACTTCGTAAAAACGAAGGAAAGTTCCAAGGGTGGTTGGCCTATACCCTCTCCCGTTCCGAACAACGAACTCCAGGGCGTACACCGACCTTTGACAACGGAAGGTCAAACCTTGAAACGGGCATCAATTTTGGAGAATGGTACAGCACGCCCTACGATAAAACACATGACATCTCCTTTTTCGGAAGTTATGAGTTAAATAAAAAATGGAATTTTAACAGCAATTTCGTTTACCAAACAGGGCAGCCCACCAATTACCCTGTAGGGCAATTTGAATTTCAAGGCCTTACGGTTCCCTACTATGGTTTAAGAAACTCTGAACGACTTCCGGACTACCATCGAATAGACGTATCTGCCACGTTGACTCCCAAGAAGAATGAAGGGCGCAAATGGAAGACAGAATGGGTGTTTAGCATCTACAACCTATATGCGCGAAGAAATGCTGCTTCCATCAATTTCAGACGTAACGTAGATACCGGAGTGAATGAAGCGGTTCGTACTTCGATTTTTGGAATTGTACCAGCAGTAACCTACAATTTTAAGTTTTAACAAAATGAAATTACTTCCATTTTTAATGTGCCTCTTTCTGGTGATTACCGCATGTGAAGATGTCATTGAGGTAGACACTCCTTCGGAAGAACCACGTTTAACAATCGATGGGTTGATTATTTTAACCGACACCACCGCCGCCTTCCAAACGGTGCAGGTAAAGGCCAGCCTCACCAGTTCATTTTTTGGCGATATAGAACCCGCCGATTTAGATGGTATCTTTATTCAAAACCTTGATTACGTGACTCAGGGTGCCCTAGATGAAAATTTTATTTTGCTTAACGAAATAGCCCCAGGTATCTATGAAGGCACTAAAAATACCGATTTCTTCACCCAGGGAGAACTCCTATTAGCGCTACAACACAATGGACAACGGTACCTTGCTTCTTCTGAATTCTCCACAACCCCCACCATTGACGAGCTTACCCAAGGAGACGGCACCTTGTTCGGAGGGGATGAAACGGAAATTATTGTTTCGTTTACCGACAATCCCGATAAAGACAATTTCTATTTATTCGATTTTGACTTTAATGAATACCTGGTGACGGAAGATCGGTTTTACCAAGGAGAAACTTTTGAATTTTCGTATTTCTATGATGATGGTATAGGACCCGGACAGGAAATCGAAGTATCTATTATAGGAGTCGACTTTCCGTTTTACAATTATATGAATCAAATAATTGAACAGGCCGATAGCGGTTCGGCAGGGCCTTTTCAAACACCTTCCGCAACCGTAAGGGGAAATATCATAAACGTTACCGATATTGACAATATTGATTCTTTTGACAATGTAGAGGACACCACAAATTTTGCACTTGGTTATTTTGCAATCACCCAGAGTTTTTCAAAACGCCTGACGTTGGAATAACATTTTATAAACTGATTTCGCGGTTTAGAGATCTTTTGTAACATTTTGGCAGCCAGATTGTCCCACCCACCTTCAACCGATAGGTACTATTGATTAGAAACATTTTACCGAGTATCTTTACAGAACTTAATAAATTGAAATGAACACCGACAGGGATTTATTAATAAAGGGAATACGGTTTTTAAGCTATACCGTCGCCTTGATGTTCTTGGCGCCGTTCACCCTATACCAGGCCTTTAAAAATCAACAAAATATACTGTATTGGCCCGTACTCGTCCTAGGATTCTTGTTGGCCATCGCTGCTGTTGTAATGGGGTTTCGAAGTATTAAAACCATTGTGGATTCCTTTTTCGGAAAGAAAATCAAGAAACACTGAAAATTACTTTTCTTTTTTAACTTTCCCGCCCCACTTATTCGTCAAAGTGGCATAATCAAAATCCAACACCGTTTTTTGCCGTTCCAGACGATACACTGCGAACGCGCGCTGCAGAATATCCTCGATCAAGTAATCTTCATGAACCAGATCGGGGTGAAACTCTTCTTTGATGCTGATATTGAACATTTTTGCCGTGGTATTGTACCAAAAGGCACGCCAACCGCTTCGTAATTCCTTTACCAAGTCGAATGCCGTAGTACCCGTTTGACGGTGAATTAACTTCACCAAAATTTGCCCTTCCGTTCGAGTGAGTTTTTTTAACTCGGCAGAAAATTCCTCTTCTATAAATTTCTGTACTTTTTTAGTGTACTTTTTACGGTGCCGTTTCTTTTTGATTTTATCGATGCTATCATTGAGTTCTACCAACCGTTCGGCCGCCATTTTTGCATACGGATACACTTTAATGGTCTTCCTACGCAGGATATAGTACCGTAGCTTTGACTTATAATCATCAAATTTTAGATTCCCGAATACGTATACCTCTCCTAAGTCGATCGAACTTCTAAGAATTGAATCTCCTTCGATGATGATCATCTTCTCAGAAATCGAATCCATGGGCTCTTCCTTCACTTGAGACCAACACAGCGAAGCACAGAATGCAAAAAATAATACTACTAATTGTTTCTTCATCTTTTTCATAAAAGCAAAACCCTTGCCAAAATTAACGATTTATAACAAGGCTTATTATTAAAGATTAGTGAATATTGCTAAGTTTGTAACTAAAATTTGAATAAATGGCCGACAAAAAGATTCTTACCAAAAAATCGCTTGATTTTTTTGAAAAATACTTGAACAATGCTGCCCCGACCGGATACGAATGGGAAGGGCAAAAATTATGGATGAACTACCTAAAACCCTATGTAGATACGTTTATTACCGATACATATGGGACTGCCGTGGGC
>CALIIC010000144.1 GCA_938020445.1 uncultured Flavobacteriaceae bacterium
TAACCTGAAAGTATCGCAATTATTTCCCTTTTGGCACTTAAGAGCACTCCAATGGCATCTCCTTCGCTTAAATCGATAAAACCACCTAGGAAGCGCAATAAAACACCATTGAAAATAACAAACCCTATCCCTAGCGAAAACATTCGAAGTAAACTCAAATTTGAATGGTACAAATGTCTCCATACATTCCTTTTAAGTACCGCGAGGGTCACCACACTCATGATAGCAACGTAAAACAGCATGGTAGTGGCCAACTTTTGGGAATCTTCCTCCTCTTCGGTCAGAAACGAATCCCCGATATCAAAATAGTAATTGATCGTTGTTTCATAATCAAAAATGACCACAGTACTATACTGGGCGAACAGGTATAGAAAGCTTATCAACCAAAAATGCTTGGTACTCCAATTAAAATTTAATTTGGGTGTTATTTTCAAAGTAGTCTTCCGCAGGAGCGCCCCTAAACTATGCAATGGTAATACCCAGAGATAGGGGACAAAAAAGAGTGCCAAAATGGAAAGTAGAAAAAAGAAAAAATGAATCAGCTCGCGGGCGTTCCAAGATAATAAAGGTGATTTGAAAGCAATTTTTAATCTTTTAATCCCGAAAAAATCATCGTTGCTATCCAGGTCTTGCAGCAATCGGTACGATTGCAAGGCGACTTCTGGACTTGAATGCTCCAAATCATGATTAAACAACTTTTGAAGTTTCCCCAACTTATTCCATTCTTGCACAGTGTCTTGGATCAAAAACTCCCGTGCCAATTCATAGTTTGACAGTTCTGCCATAACAGTGGCCATTTCGCCCTTATCAATGAACGTGGAGTCTTTTTCAGAAATGCTGTTAAAAAGCGCGAGGGCTTTGGCCGGTTCATCAAGCTTTAAGAGCAGGTTTGCCTTTTGGTTTAACACCCATTTGGCAGTATCCTTGGTCAACCCCCGCATTAGTATCTCTTTGGCAAGCGTTGGTTTTTCTTGGCGTTCATAAATATTCGCTATGGCAAAAGAAAGATCTAGGGTGTCACTCTCATTTTGTGCTTTTAGGTAATAAGCTAGCGCAAAGTCATCATTATCGCCTTGTGCATCGCCCAGCATTTGGTAAACAGTTGCCAGCTGTGCTTTCGACCATGCCTGTTCATCTTCCTTGATCGCTTCCTCTGCCTTTAACAGTACTTCCATCCGCTCTTCCCCATAAAATTGTACTGCTCTATAAATAAGCACTCCCGGGTAAAGGGGGTATTTTTCATAAAGTGCCGCAACACAGGCTTCTGTTTCCTCGTACTTGAGGTTGTAATCTTCATAGGCATCCCAATAGGCATTGCCTAAAAATTTGCAGCGTTCTATTTGCGCGTTGATATTGCCCGGGTTCCGCACTATAAAGGCATCGTACTCCGCCAGGATCTCCGCGAAATTTTGATCCTTTGCATTCATAAGCTGATCGACAAAATAGGAATGACTATCAACGGTTCCTTTACCCGGTTCCGCTTGAGAAAAAAGCAAATTGCTTAAAAGAAGAAAAAAGAGTATTCGTATGCGGTGCAATATTCTTGGTTTATTGTATTCAGTAAAGGCATTTATGGCTACGGAACCGAAACTTGTATAAAGTACGGCTTCACTCATTGGGAAGTGCCTTTCAAACAGTACCGGTTGCAGCTTAACTGTTACAAAGTTAGGTTTACCATAACTTTAAAACAACAACTATGAAAAACCTATTCTTATTTTTAGTGCTTTTCCCGTTAATGCTTATTGGGAACAATAACCCTACTCTTCCGTCAAAGATAAAGGAAGTAACGGTATTTCTGAACGGTGCACAAATAACCCGCACCGCTGTCTGTAACCTTAAGGCCGGCACCTCTGAGATTACGTTGACCGGCCTGTCCACCAAAATAGATGAAAACAGTATTCAACTGGCAGGCCTCCAAGCTGTATCCATTTTATCGATGGATTATGACATCAATTATTTACCCGCCAAGGAAAATCCACAAGAAGTACAACCCTTGGAATTACGGATTACTGAAAACGAAACCAACATTGCCCTTTTAAAGAACACTATTTCAGGGCTCGAGGAGGAAGAACAAGTTATTTATGCAAATAGAACCGTAAGCAACCGTCTTCAAAACCTAAGCCTAGAGAAAGTGAAGGAAATAAGCACCTACTATAGAGAGCGCATTACAGCTATTAAAAATGCTATTTTCAAAGCTAATACTAAAATAAACGACCTGCATGAAGATATCAGAATTGTACAAAAACAATTAGGGGAATTGAACAATCTTCCCGATTTGGAGCAAGGAGAACTAAAAATCAAGTTTGATGCCCCTGTCGCCACCAATATAGAATTGGTTTTCTCCTACCAAGTGCAAGATGCGGGTTGGATTCCGAACTACGATATAAAATCAAAGGATATGAACGCCCCGCTAAAACTGTCCTATAAGGCACATGTATACCAAAAGACCGGGAAGGATTGGAACAATGTGAAAATCACCCTATCAACGGGAAATCCCAATATCAATATGGCCAAACCTCATTTGGGAGCCAAATACTTGAATTTTACCAATGGGTATCAATCAAAGAAACGCATTACTGGCATACAAAAGCGCAAATATGTATACAACCCCGCTGTTAAAAAGATTACTGGAATGGTGACGGACGAGTCCGGGGAACCGTTGCCAGGTGTAAATGTAGTGGTGAAGGGGACCCGGAACGGCACACAAACCGACTTTGATGGGTATTTCTCGATACAAACAAATGAAGGAA
>CALIIC010000145.1 GCA_938020445.1 uncultured Flavobacteriaceae bacterium
AGTGGTGGCCCGTATTACTTTACGGTAGACGGTATGCCCGACATGGTATCGGGAATCGAATTGGACGGCACCGGAGTAGGAAGCAACAGTTCATGGGTAATCACCGATGATCAGGGCAATATTTTAGGCCTTCCACCGACATTGGAAGCCGTTGAGGGTGTAAACTTCGACGGAGCCGGACCTGGTACCTGTTTGATCTGGTACCTACGTTATGAGGATGGGCTCGAAGGAGCCGAGATGGGCAAGAACGCGAACGACCTGATGGGTTGCTTTAGTCTCTCGAACCCTATAGAGGTGGTACGAACAGGCGAAGTAGTAGGGGGAACCGTTTCGGGCGGACCCTTTGAATTTTGTGTTGGCGATGGAGAAGCCGACAATGTATATGGTGTAGATGTCTCAGGAAACATGGGAGCTAATTCGCAATGGGTCGTCACCGATGAAAAAGGGAAAATCTTAGGACTGCCACCGGTACCTGAAGCTGTCGATTTCGATGGTGCGGGAGCAGGCGTATGCCTGATCTGGCACCTAAGCTATGCAGATGGCCTTCTTGGGTTGGAGAAAGACGCTTATGTCTCCGATTTGAAAGGAATGTACGACTTCTCAAATGAAGTGCGCGTATACAGACATCAGCCCGAAGGTGGAACCCTTAGTGGCGGACCTTTTGAGTTTGTTGTAGGAGATAAAACACCAGATTACGTATCTGGGATCGAACTTGCCTATAACAGTGGTTCGAATTCAGCATGGATCATCACCGATGAAGAGGGTAAAATTCTTGGTCTGCCAGGAAGTCCTGAAGCGGTTGATTTTGATGGTGCTGGTGTAGGAACATGCTTGATTTGGCATATTAGTTATGAAGACGGACTTGAAGGCTTGGAAAAAGATGGGAATGCGGCGACCGGTTTGTATGGCTGTTATAGCTTATCAAATTCAATAAAGGTGGTTCGTACGGACGGTACTGATGGAAGAACAAGAGTAAGTCTTTACCCGATGCCCTCTACCGATGTATTGAATATTTCGATGGGGAACAAAAATGGGGATGAAGTGAATGTGGCTCTTTTTGATTTGTCAGGAAATAATGTGACCAGCAAAATGAACCGTATCAATAGCGATGCATTATCATATGATGTACAGTCCTTGAACAGCGGTGTATATGTCTTGCGTGTGTATACGAATACTGGAAACGTCATCAATAAAAAAGTCGTCATCCAATAATTGGAGGGCGGTTCATGAACGGTACGTCGTTTGTGAAGCGTTGATTAGAATTGTAAAACCTTGTTGTTAGGTTGGTTGTTAGGAAAATGCCTTGGAATTCGTTCCAGGGCATTTTTTAATGGAAATTAGTTTGACTTAGGTGGTGTAAGCGTTATTCCCATGAGTCAATTTGACGGTTTATTTCGTCAAAATTGTAACCTCCCACCAAGTCTTTTCGATAGCGAAAGGCCAAAAAGGCCAGCGCAATAATTAAGATGTAAAGCATAAGAATTAAGATTCCCAATGGCATAAAAGTGGTTGGGATCACATGGTTTTCAAATTCACTCGCACTTAAAAGAATTAAAAGGGTATCGAACAGCTTGTACAGATATATAGGAATCAAAACATACAACCCATACTCCAAATTTCGCATTTGAGGGTCGGTTACCTCATCCTCCTTAATTTTAAACCATAAAACATAGAGGAAGACAAAATGCACTAAAGTTAATAATGGAAGTAAGTAATTATCAAATTTAAAAAAATAGAATTTGTTGGTATATAATCCGTAAAAATTAAAAACAATCAATGCGATCAAGGTAATGACCGTTAGGACCAAACCACGCTTCCAAGGCAATATGCGCATTATCAACTTCATCTTAAGTAGGTTTCGGGGTGATAGGGGACCCAGTTAAAGACTATAAAACGGTGCTGTATTTCGTTTATTTGAAAAATTCGATGAAGCGCAACGAATGTTGGGAACACCGTTAAAACTGTGGTAAAGAACCTGAAGATAGCCGATGAAATACCTAGTTCGGGGGAACAATGATTCATTTTATTAGATTAAGTTAACATACCTTAGCGAAGCCAAGTTTTTTGAATTGATGCGCGTGAAAAAAAGACCAGTGCTATGGCAATTAGAGTTACAGCAATCGGCATTATCATAAATACGTTCCCAAATACTTCAAAGGTGTTGCTTAAAAAGAATTGATACGTCATTTGACCCAATACCCCTACTAAAGAAAGAACGAAAACAGGAAAGGCCCATTTTTTACGCACTAATAAGCCAATAGACCCCAAGGTTCCTGCAAAAACAGCAGTGGCAAAAGCGCCTGTCACCCAAGAGGGACGGGCGTTATAAAGTGCTTGTTGTGCCTCAGGGAGCGTTGCAAAGGTTTCATCGGTCATGTAGGCCTCTGCTAAATAAGCGAATACGCCCATAAGATTCCAGAGCAAGGCGAGTACACTTAGTACCCAAAACCATGTAGGCACCTTTGCATTGGTTGAAATTGTCATATTGGTTGGTTTGGTTAAAAAAATTTAAACAAAATACAAAAAAAGTACTAGATTTCAAGAATTCCTTAAATTTCACTTAAGAAGCATGCAAAAAGTACGCACAAGTTATTTGGTTAGGTTACAGTTTTTAGGCTTTCGGTATAGCGGTTGGCAAAGACAACCGAACGAACGAACGGTGGAAGGGATGGTGTTAAAAACTTTGAAGTTTATACTACCAAACCAACCGGTTAAAATCCTGGGTGCTGGGAGAACCGATGCTAAGGTTTCTGCGATGGACTATGCTTTTGAACTTTTTTTGGAGGGCACTCCAATTGTTGATTTGAAAGAATTCTTAGATACTTTGAACAAAAACCTTCCTCCCGATATTAGGGCTTTGGATGTTAAAAGTGTTAAAAAAGGGTTTAATATCATTCAGGATAGCAAGGTAAAAGAGTATGCATACTTCTTTTCATTTGGAGAAAAGAACCATCCGTTCTGCGCACCGTTCATGGCAAACATACTGGAGCCTTTGAATATAGGGGAAATGAAGAAAGCAGCTTCGCTGTTTCAAGGAGTGCATGATTTTTCATCCTATACGGCAAGAAAAAGAACGGGTGCTCAATGTATTCGTACCATTGTTCGCTGTGAAATAGAAGATAACACTCTGTTGACCGCTAACTTTTTTCCATCCAAAAGCTACACCCTTCATATTGTTGCTTCGGGATTCCTACGATATCAAGTTCGTATGATTATGGGAGCCTTGATTCAACTTGGAAAAGGAGAACTGACTACTGAGATACTTATAAAATCTTTAAAAACGAACAATGACGTACAGCTAACCTATGTTGCACCAGGGTCCGGACTTATGCTTCATCAGCTAGATTTCAAATAAATTCGCTCAGATGTATCTAGGCCTACCTCAAATAAAAAGAGGGTGAAGCAAAAAATAGTTTCTTTTTGTATATTGGACAAAACTAACGAAGATGCCATATTGGGTTTACATAACACTACTTGTCCTTGGTATTTATATAGCGGTGAGCATTCTTCTCTACTTCTTGCAGGACTATCTAATGTTCAAACCCGAAAAACTAGCGAAGGACTTTCAGTTTCATTACGACAATCAGGAGATAGAAGAATACAATGTGGAAACCCGCGATGGCGCCACGATCAACGGATTGCGATTTAAGGCGCAAAATCCGAAAGGGGTGGTTTTTTATCTAAAGGGAAATTCCAAAAGCATCAAGGGTTGGGGTAAATTCGCCGTAGACTTCACTAGACATGGGTATGATGTGATCATGGTCGATTATAGGGGATTTGGGAAAAGTACGGGCCGGCGCACGCAAAAGGCGGTTAAGAGAGACATGCAGGTTATTTACAATAAGTTAAAAGAAAATGTAAAAGAACAATACATCATTTTATATGGACGTTCGTTGGGTTCTGGTTTTGCGACGAAACTGGCATCAATGAACAATCCGAGAATGCTCATTTTGGATGCACCTTATTACAGCCTGAGCAAGGTTGCCAAAAAGTATATTCCCTTTATGCCCTTATCGCTGTTGATCAAATTTCCAATGCCGACCTATAAATGGCTCAAATACGTAAATTGTCCCGTACACATCATTCATGGTACCGACGATCGTTTGATTCCTTATAAGACCAGTGTGAAACTTTCGAAAATAAAATCAAAGACCACCCGACTCTATACTGTTATCGGGGGAGGGCATAAAAATCTAAATACTTTTGAATCATACCATAAAATGCTTGCAGAAATAATTGATAGCAGACCTAAAACGGTAAATTTAAAAGGCTCTAGTATAGACGTACAACATTCTGCAAAAGCTTGATGAGAAGATTTAAAAAAATTGCCATTGGTGTATTTGTATTATACGCCATTTTAGTAGTAACGGCCTATAAATTTCAAGAGCGGTTGGTGTTCTTTCCTTCAAAAATGCCCTTGAACCATACCTATGATTTTTGCCAAAATTTCGAAGAATTCAACTTGACAGCGGAGGATGGGGCAAAATTGAATGCGGTTCATATAAAGCAGGATAGTTCAAAAGGTGTCGTACTATATTTTCACGGGAACTCCGGAAATATTAGCCACCTTGGCCATGTAGCAAATCTTATTAGTCGTAAAGGCTATGATGCCATCTTGGTAGATTATAGAACGTTTGGTAAGAGCTCCGGAGAAATGAGTGAAGCAGCCTTGAAAAGCGACGCGCAATTGTTTTATAATCATACCCTTACCAAGTATGATGAGCACGATATTATTCTATATGGTCGGTCTTTTGGTACTGGTGTTGCCACAGGACTTGCAGCTGAGAATACACCCCGAAAATTAGTGCTTGAGTCCCCTTTTTATAGTGCAGTTGCCCTCGGAAAACATCGCTTTCCTTTTCTACCGGTCGATTGGTTGTCAACGTTTCGCTTCCCTTCGAATGAGTATGTGCAAAAAGTAAGTTGTCCGGTGTATATTTTTCATGGTACCGCGGATAAAGTGATTCCGTACGAACAGGCAGAGACGTTGCATGCCGATATACCCGGAACTCAAAAAAAAATGTATACTATTGATGGGGGCGGACATAACTACTTGCAAGATTCCGAGCTTTTTAAGATGGGGATGAACGAAGTCTTTGAATAAAGATATGCTAGGATGAAAACGTTCAAATCAATTGATATTAACTGCGATGTAGGGGAGGGCGTTGGGAATGAGACCCAATTACTCCCGCTAATATCATCCTGCAATATTGCTTGCGGAGCCCATGCCGGAGATTCCAAGACCATGGCCGAAGTGGTACGATTGGCTAAAAAACATGCTGTTAAAATAGGGGCACACCCATCCTATCCGGACCGTGAAAATTTTGGAAGGCTCTCCATGACTATTTCCGATACTGAATTAATAAAGAGCCTACAATCACAGCTTCATACCCTTGAAGTAATGTTAAAAAAAGAGGAAGTTGCCTTGCACCATATTAAACCACATGGTGCCCTTTATAATGACTTGGCCAAAGATGCACTTTTATCAATCACATTTTTAAAAGCCATCGCCGATCACCGTGATCATGTTTTTCTCTATCTTCCTCCTAATTCGGTAGTTGCTGAAATAGCAGAAAGGGAAGGGTACCAAATACGTTATGAGGCATTTGCAGATAGAAATTATAATGAAGACCTTAGTTTGGTCTCTAGATCACTCCCAAATGCGCTTTTGACCATTCCCGAAGCCGTGTTTTCGCAGCTAGTTTCAATGGTTCAAAATAGAGAGGTACAAACGATTACCGGGAAACGGGTATCGATAAAAGCGGATACTTATTGTGTTCATGGTGATACGACAAATGCATTGCAAATATTAACGTATCTTGCCCAAAAGTTACCCAATCATCAGATTCAGATTAAGAAGTGAACACCTATCCCATTTCCATACGACCTTTTGGACTTCATGCGGTATTGATCGAATGGCCAAACGAGGTAGAAGAAACTATTTTAGAGGATATTATTCGATATATGGGGCAGTTGAAAACCCACTTGGATAATGAAATTTGGGAGTTGGTACCTGCTTATAATTCACTTACCTTGATCAAACAAGATAAACCGATAGACTTTTCTAGCTTTAGCAAGCAACTAAAAAGATGGTATGAAGAGAAGCCCGAAGTTTTGGCAAATGAGCGGTTTTTATGGAGACTCCCAGTTTGTTATGACCTAGATTTCGGAATTGATTTGGAAGATGTCTCCAATAGAATGCAATTATCGATAGCCCAAATAATTGAACTACATACCCGACCCGAGTATATCGTATATGGAATTGGTTTCTTACCAGGGTTTATGTATTTGGGTGGTTTGGACGCTTCTTTGGAAGTGCCCAGGAGACAAACCCCACGTTTAAAAGTTGAACGGGGCGCAGTTGGTATAGCTGCAAGACAAACGGGTATTTATCCGCAAGAATCGCCAGGGGGATGGAATATCATAGGAAACTGCCCTGTTCCCATTTTTGATATTTCAAAAACACCTCCTTGCTTTGTGAAAGTTGGAGATCGTATTCAGTTTTACGCCATTTCGAGGGCCGCTTATCAGCTTCGAACCATTGAAGGTGAAGTAGGTATTTACCAAGTTGAAAAAATTAAACTAGATGCTTAAGGTACTGAAATCCGGTTTTTTTACGACTGTTCAGGACCTAGGCCGACGGAGGTATCGTTCCATGGGAGTTCCGGTTTCGGGTGCCATGGATCATTACAGCGTTAGCAAGTTGAACATGATACTCGAGAATGAGGTGAATGCGGCAGTATTGGAGATTACAATGACCGGCCCGACCGTACTTTTTGAAGCACCGACCCATATAGCCTTGGGAGGGGCTGAAATGTCGGCAACCTTGAACAATGAGCCTATTGACAACCATAAAATATATAAAATTCAAGAAGGAGATATCCTATCGTATGGTCGATTGGAAAAAGGGTTCCGTGCATATCTTGCTGTCAAAGATGGCTTTAGCACAGAAGTAGTTTTGGGTAGTAGATCCTTATTTTTTCCGATAACGAAGAATAGGTGTATTGCTGACGGAGCAGTCGTCCCGTACGAAGTAAACAGGGCCTTTGAACCCAAGATCAGTGCCTACAAAGTAGATAGCCTTTTGGGAGCTACCATATTGGAAGTGTATAGAGGCCCGGAATTCGACTTATTGAACGACCGACAGTTGGAACAACTTTTCGGAACCGATTTTTCAGTTGCCAAAGAGAATAATCGAATGGCCTATCAAATAAGCGAACTACTGGCAGAACACCAGTTTTCTATGTTGACCTCGGCAACGCTTTCTGGTACCGTACAGTTGACCCCAAAAGGAAAACTAATTATCTTGATGAAAGATGGGCAGACTACGGGCGGCTATCCGAGAGTCTTACAACTTTCGAAAAGGGCCATTGCAATATTGTCTCAGAAAAAATCGAAGGACCAGATTGCCTTTAAGTTACTTTAGATTTTGTGATACACTGTTTCGAAAGGAACTCTAAAGCGAGGTGCGTAAATCCCTTTTTCGTCCTTAACACCGCAACCGATAACCATATTTATTTCAGCTCCCCGGGGCAGGCCAAGAATTTTTTTTACTCTACCGGTGTCACTGCCTTCCATGGGGCATGTATCATAACCGATAGCGGCCATACTTATCATAAAGTTCTGCGCTGCCAGCCCTGCACTCTTATGGGCGACAATTCGCATATCCGAAGCACGTACCTGTTTATAAATAGGACGAAATAGTCCTACTAACTGGAATATAGCAAAGCGTAACCATCCAATGATACCAAAAATATCGAAGTAAATAGACGGAATTACTTTTTGGTAGTAGGCAAAGGCGAATTTCTCCCGCCGATTGTACGCCGTTTTGGGCTTATCGCCAAGTGTTTCTTTTAAAAATGCAACGTTCGCTTTTGCCCGTTGCCGCCATAAATCTTTCCGAGTGACCACTACGACCAGTTGTTTTGCCGTTTTTGCCGCATTTTGACCAAGGCAAGCTTTGGTTAGTTTTTGCAAGGTATCTGATTCCGTAACATGATAAAACTCCCAAAGCTGTAAATTACTGCTGGTGGGCGCAAGCACCGCGTTTTTGATACAGGCTTTTACTTTTGCATCCTCTAATTCAATTGTTTGTTTGAATACTCTAACAGAACGCCGATAGGCGATAGCCTCCGAAACCGTTTTTTCCATAAATGGTTTAATTTGTAGGCACCAAAGCTACCTAAATATTCCATCAATTATTTGGACAGTATTCTTTTTCGTTTACCTTTATACCAATGAAAACAATTTCACTCATAGTCATTCTAAGTATTGTGGTCCCTTAAACGGGTGATACAACGCTAGTGACTTAAAAAGCCTGTATCAGATATTATTTGATACAGGCTTTTTCTTTTGATAGGGGTTGAATATGATAAAATTAAACACTTATTTTTTTGATAATCAACAAGTTATGTAAATAAGGCTGAAATTGGATTTAACTAGAAAGCCGTGGCTGCGCAAAAGTACTTTTTAAAAGCGGATATATTTGATTTAAGAACCTAACATAGCATAAAATCATCCCTTAAATGGAATTGAATAAATACAGTAAAAACGTTACACAAGACCCAACGCAACCGGCAGCGCAAGCCATGCTGTATGCCATTGGTCTTACTGAGGAAGAACTTGCAAAACCGTTGATCGGGATTGGGAGCACTGGATATGAAGGAAATCCGTGCAACATGCATTTAAACGACTTGGCAAAAGACGTTAAGCGAGGTGTGAATGAAGGAAATGCCGTTGGTTTAATTTTTAATACGATCGGGGTAAGTGATGGTATTTCAATGGGCACGTATGGCATGCGTTATTCTTTGCCTTCTAGAGACATCATTGCCGATTCTATGGAAACCGTGGTACAAGCAATGAATTATGATGGGCTTGTAACCGTAGTGGGATGTGATAAAAATATGCCAGGAGCGTTAATGGCAATGATTCGATTGGACAGGCCTTCGGTGTTGGTGTATGGTGGTACCATTGCCTCCGGATGTTTTAAAGACAAGAAACTTGACGTTGTTTCGGCTTTTGAGGCGTGGGGAGAAAAGGTTGCCGGTACCCTCAATGAGGAGGATTACAAAAGTGTCATTCAAAATGCATGTCCAGGTGCGGGCGCTTGCGGCGGAATGTATACTGCCAATACAATGGCTTCTTCTATAGAAGCATTGGGAATGGCCATGCCCTATAATTCATCAAACCCAGCCTTGGGAGATGGTAAAAAAGCCGATTGCTATAACTCTGGAAAAGCGCTACAATTTCTTTTGGAAAATGATATTAAGCCAAGCGACATCATCACACGTAAATCGTTTGAAAATGCGGTGCGCCTACTAACATTGTTAGGAGGCTCCACCAATGCAGTATTGCATTTCTTGGCAATTGCAAAGGCAGCGAACGTTGATTTCTCATTAGACGATTTTCAAAAAATAAGTGATACAACTCCTTTTCTAGCAGATTTAAAGCCTAGTGGTAAGTTCCTTATGGAAGATTTACATCGAGTGGGCGGTACACCGGCGGTAATGAAATTTATGCTGGAAAATGGGATGTTGCATGGAGATTGCCTAACGGTGACCGGGAAAACCGTAGCTGAAAACCTTGCGAACATTCCTGGACTTTCAGAAGGACAACAGGTAATTAAACCTTTAAATGCTCCTATAAAAGAAACAGGCCATTTGCGAATTTTATACGGAAACTTGGCCAAAGAAGGATCGGTAGCGAAAATAACCGGAAAAGAAGGGCTGCACTTCAGTGGCAAGGCAAAAGTATATGATGATGAGTTTTTGGCAAATGCCGGTATTGGACGAGGGGAAGTAAGCAAGGGAGATGTTGTTGTAATCAGGTACGAAGGGCCCAAAGGAGGGCCGGGAATGCCTGAAATGCTTAAACCCACGGCCGCTATTATGGGGGCCGGCCTTGGAAAGGATGTAGCCTTGATTACAGACGGTCGGTTTTCAGGAGGAACCCATGGTTTCGTAGTGGGGCATGTGTGTCCGGAAGCCCAGGAAGGTGGCACCATTGCTTTGTTGAAAGATGGCGATATCATAACGATAGATGCTGAGAAAAACACCATTTCGGTGGACTTGAGCGAAGCGGAACTAGCAGAGAGAAGGGCGAATTGGGTACAGCCACCTTTAAAAGTGAAAAGAGGCAGTCTCTACAAATATGCAAGGACAGTAGCATCGGCATCACAAGGATGTGTGACCGATGAGTTTTAAAAAATAACAAGCAAGTAATTACCATAGCATTTGAATTTGATGCTTGAAATTCATTTTGAGAAATGGAAACAGTAAAAGAAAAGAAGAACGACCCAAAGAAGACAGCGACCATTAAGATTACAGGTGCGGAAGCGATTATACATTGCTTGCTCGCAGAAGGAGTTGATTTGTTGTATGGGTATCCGGGCGGGGCAATTATGCCAGTGTATGACGAACTTTATAAATTTCAAGATAAGCTCACCCACGTGCTGACAAGGCATGAACAGGGCGCTACACATGCGGCCCAGGGCTATGCCCGTGTAACTGGGAAAGTGGGCGTGGCAATGGCTACTTCCGGACCGGGAGCTACCAATTTGGTCACAGGACTCGCAGATGCGCAGATAGATTCTACGCCTATGGTCTGCATCACTGGGCAGGTACCTAGACATTTACTTGGTTCCGATGCCTTTCAGGAGACCGACATCATTGGTATTTCCACTCCTGTAACCAAATGGAATTATCAGATTACCAAAGCTTCTGAAATTGCCGAAATTATGGCAAAAGCTTTTTATATAGCTAAATCGGGGAGACCAGGACCTGTTTTGGTTGATATTACCAAGAATGCCCAATTTGAGGAGTTTGAATTTTCATATGAACCCTGCAAAGGCGTACGTAGTTATAATCCGGTTCCCAAGCCTGATAAAAATGCGATAGCAGCTGCCGCTGAACTTATCAATGCTGCCAAAAAACCGTATATCGTTTGGGGGCAAGGTGTTATATTGGGAAAAGCAGAAGCGCAATTGAAGGCTTTTGTAGAAAAAACTGGAATTCCTGCGGCATGGACGATATTGGGCGCCTCCGCTTTGGATACGGATCATCCACTAAATGTTGGTATGGTGGGTATGCATGGCAACTATGGTCCCAATGTTCTTACCAATGAATGTGACCTGTTAATTGCCATAGGCATGCGTTTCGATGACCGAGTCACGGGAAGTCTAGATACCTATGCCAAACAGGCAAAAGTAATTCATATGGAAATCGACCCTGCCGAAATAAATAAAAATGTAAAAGCGGACATCGCCGTATTGGGAAATTCAAAAGAAACGCTTGAATTATTGTTGCCATTGGTACAGAAAAACACCCATGAAGCATGGCACGACGAATTCAAAAAAAGGTATCAAATCGAATTCGACGAAGTAATCAAAAATGACATTCACCCGACAAAACAAGGGTTGACGATGGGTGAGGTGATAGAAGAAATTAATCTAGCCTCCAAAAATAAAGCAGTTATTGTAACCGATGTGGGACAGCATCAAATGATTGCCTGTCGTTATGCCAAGTTCAAACAATCAAAAAGTAATATTACTTCGGGCGGCTTAGGAACTATGGGCTTTGCACTGCCCGCAGCTATTGGCGCCAAAATGGGCGCTATGGAAAGGGAAGTAGTTGCGGTCATAGGAGATGGCGGGTATCAAATGACCATTCAAGAGCTCGGTGTTATTTTTCAGCATCAAGTGCCGGTTAAAATTGTAGTATTGAACAATGATCATTTGGGCATGGTGCGGCAATGGCAAGAACTGTTTTTTGACAAGCGATATGCATCTACCGTGATGGTGAATCCTGATTTTGTAAAGATTGCGGAGGGCTATCATATTGAGTCTAAAAGAGTAAGCGAACGAAAAGACTTGAAAGCTACGGTACAAGAGATGATGGCATCTGATAAACCTTATTTTCTTGAGGTAAAAGTTGAGAAAGAAGACAATGTGTTCCCAATGATACCTTCAGGAGCCTCGGTTTCCGATATTCGCCTAAAATAGAAGAACCAATGCAAACAATTTTCGAATTGAGTAAACCAATTAGAATTTTCAAATGAACGACACCCATATTATAGATAAGCCCAAGCTTCATGAAGAAATAATGATGAAATCGGAAGAAATCGATTTTACCATGCCTTCAGATCTTTATATAGGAACGCTGTTGAAGACGTTGATTGCATCAAAACCCAACGCCAATATTCTAGAGCTTGGAACAGGAATTGGACTGAGCCTTTCTTGGATGATCGATGGAATGGACAAGGGTTCAAAAATAACAACTGTTGATAATGACTCAAAGCTCATTGCCATTGCCAGACGTTATTTTGGAGACGACAAACGTGTTCAAATTGTTTGTGCGGACGGTACTGATTGGATTCATGCATACGAAGGAGATTCTTTCGATTTGATTTTTGCCGATGCCTGGCCTGGAAAATATAGTGAGATAACAGAAACCTTGGACATGGTTAAAATAGGCGGGTTTTATATAATTGACGATATGACGCCCCAACCAAATTGGCCAAGCGGGCACCAAGACCATGTAGATGGATTGGTTGATTATTTAGAAAAACGAGAAGATTTTACCCTGACCAAATTAAATTGGTCTACCGGTGTGTTAATAGCCGTTAGAACTCGGAAATAGTAGTAGATGCAGCAACTAAACCATCAATGGAACACCAAATTATACAACGAAAAACACTCGTTCGTATATGACTATGGCGCTTCTTTGATTGACTTACTGAACCCAAAACCAGAGGAACGAATTTTGGATATAGGATGTGGTTCAGGAGAATTGACCGCTGCTATAGCTGCAGTGTCCAATGAGGTTGTTGGAATTGATTTTTCACCCAACATGGTAGAAAAAGCACGCGCCCAGTTTCCAGCGTTGGCTTTTCAAATAGGGGATGCAAGCGATTTTAAGCTTGCGAAGCAGTTTGATGCAATTTTTTCAAACGCCACCCTGCATTGGGTTTCTCGCTATAAAGAGGCCGCGCATTGTATGTATGACCATTTGGTTCCAGGCGGCAGAATCGTTGTTGAATTTGGCGGGACACAGAATGTAGAGGCAATTATAAACACCTTGCGAAGCACGCTCAGGTTATGGGGGTATACAGAGCAAGCGTTTCTAGACCTTTGGTACTTTCCCTCAATAGGTACATATACGTCGGTTTTGGAATCGGTTGGTTTCAAAGTAACCTTCGCCCAATGGTATGACCGTCCTACCGAATTGGTAGATGAAAAGGAGGGAATTTTAGATTGGCTGTCAATGTTTGCAAAACCTTTTTTTAAAGGGGTACCGGAGGAAAATGCTATGGAAATAAAAAAAGAAGTACAGAAAAACCTGACCACCCAATTGTTTCGTGATGGCAAATGGTATGCAGATTACAAAAGAATACGCGTAGTCGCTTATAAATAGATAAATGGGAATATGTGATATCCCAAAAAAATGTATTAAGAATAGCAAAAATGGAAAAGCAATGGTTCACCATTTCAGTGTATTCCGAAAATAATGTCGGGTTGCTGAACAGAATATCAGGGATATTTTTAAAAAGGCATATTAATATAGAGAGTTTAAATGTGTCTAAATCCGAAATTGACGAAGTTTCGAAGTTTACGATCGTGGTACATACCACCGAAACGTGGGTGCATAATATAGTGGGACAGATTGAAAAGCAAATTGAAGTCATTAAGGCCTTTTATCATACAGACGAGGAGACTATTTATCAAGAATCCGCCCTTTTCAAAATTGCCTCTAACCTCTTGTTCGATGAACGTCAAATACAAAATATCATAAAAGATAACAACTCGCAGATCGTTACGGTGGCCAGGGATTTTTTCGTCATTGCCAAAAGTGGTAGACGAAATGAAATCAATGAAATGTACGAACAACTAAAGCCTTTTGGCATTATGCAGTTTGTTCGATCAGGACGTATCTCGGTATCTAAGGAAGTAATGCAGATCAGCACACTTTTAAACGAATTTCAAGAACAATAAACTTAAATAAACAGATTCCGCCTAGGCGGAAACAAAATCAAAGAGATTAAAAATGGCAAATTATTTTAATACACTATCGTTACGAGACCAATTAACCCAATTGGGAAAATGTAGATTTATGGAATCTAACGAGTTCTCCGATGGCGTATCAGCTTTAAAGGGAAAAAAAATTGTTATTGTCGGCTGTGGAGCCCAAGGTTTAAATCAAGGTTTGAACATGCGTGATTCTGGTCTTGACATTTCTTATACCCTTCGTGCTGCTGCAATTGAAGAAAAAAGACAATCGTTCTTGAACGCTTCTGAAAACGGATTCCCCGTTGGTACTTACGAAGAACTGGTCCCCAACGCAGACGTTGTTATTAATTTGACACCCGATAAACAGCATACGAATGTGGTTACGGCCATAATGCCTTTAATGAAACAAGGGGCTACTTTATCTTATTCACATGGTTTTAATATTGTGGAAGAAGGTATGCAGGTACGGGAAGATTTGACTGTTATTATGGTAGCTCCTAAATGTCCTGGGTCGGAAGTTCGCGAGGAATATAAAAGAGGATTTGGGGTACCTACATTGATTGCGGTACACCCGAATAACGACCCGCAGGGCAAAGGTTTGGAACAGGCCAAAGCATATGCCGTTGGTACTGGTGGCCATAGGGCAGGGGTTTTGGAATCTTCCTTCGTTGCAGAGGTGAAATCTGATTTGATGGGAGAACAGACCATTTTGTGTGGCTTGTTACAAACGGGTTCTATCCTTTGTTTTGATAAGATGATCGAAAAAGGAATCGATGCCGGATTTGCTTCAAAGCTCATTCAATACGGATGGGAGACCATTACCGAAGGAATGAAATACGGAGGTATTACCAATATGATGGATCGGTTGTCAAATCCAGCAAAAATTAAGGCGTTTGAACTTTCAGAAGAACTCAAAACCATTATGCGTCCGCTATTTCATAAGCATATGGATGATATCATGACCGGTCATTTTTCAAAGACCATGATGGAAGATTGGGCCAATGATGATAAAAACTTATTAACTTGGAGAGCGGCTACCGGTGAGACAGCTTTTGAAAAGACACCCGCCGGAAACGATGTTATTTCGGAGCAAGACTATTACGATCATGGAGTTTTGATGGTGGCGATGGTACGCGCTGGGGTTGAATTGGCCTTTGAATCAATGACAGAATCAGGTATCATTGATGAGTCTGCTTATTATGAATCACTTCATGAGACACCCTTAATTGCCAATACAATTGCTAGAAAAAAATTATTTGAAATGAACCGTGTCATATCCGATACCGCGGAATATGGTTGTTATTTGTTTGACCATGCCTGTAAACCCCTATTGGCCGATTTTATGACGAAGATAGACACGGATGTAATCGGAAAGGTATACGGCGCCGGGAAAAACCTTGAGGTTGACAACGCCAAACTGATAACCGTAAATAAAACACTGAGGGAACACCCTGTGGAAATTGTAGGGGCCAGATTAAGGGCTTCGATGACTGCAATGAAACCGATCGTATAACGACTAAATCCCTGAGCAATCAGGGATTTTTTGTTCCCTGTTTTAATAAATCAAAATTGAATCTATGAGCACTGAAAAAACGACCATACCAGCTGAATTTCAAATTAAAGCACCTATACATCAAAATACCTACTTGGTAAATGGCGAGTTAAAAGAATGGAAGGGGAATACCACCGAGGTGTTTTCGACCATTTCGGAAACTTCTACGTACAAACCAACCCTGTTGGGAAGTATCCCGGATATGGGAGAACCTGAGGCTTTAGGAGCATTGGATGCCGCCTTGGAGGCATATGACAAAGGAAAAGGGGTATGGCCAACCATGCATGTTAAGGACCGTATTGAAAGCATGGAGAAGTTTGTAAAACAAATGGAAACCAAGCGAGAAGAAATTGTGAAACTATTGATGTGGGAAATTGGAAAATCCTTGCCCGATTCTCGAAAGGAATTTGATCGTACGGTAGAATACATTTACGATACGATTGAAGATTATAAGCAACTTGATCGTGATTCTGCGAAATTTCAAAAGAATCAAGGGGTGTACGCCCATGTGAAACGCGGCCCTTTGGGAGTTGTACTTTGCTTGGGGCCCTATAATTATCCGCTCAATGAGACATTTGCCTTACTGATACCGGCCATCATTATGGGGAATACGGCTATTTTTAAGCCTGCCAAGCATGGTGTTTTGCTGATTACCCCGCTCTTGGAGGCTTTTCAAAACAGTTTCCCCAAGGGAGTGATAAACGTATTGTTTGGTCGCGGTAGAGCCGTAGCAGCGCCTATTATGCAAACAGGAAAAGTAGATGTACTAGCCCTAATTGGCAATAGTAAATCGGCAAATGCGTTGCAAAATCAACATCCCAAGAGCAATCGACTCCGATTGGTTTTGGGATTGGAGGCCAAAAACCCGGCAATTGTACTTCCCGATGCAGATTTGAACCTGACGATCGAAGAAGTACTGGCAGGAACAACCTCCTTTAACGGGCAACGATGTACAGCTTTAAAAGTGGTGTATCTGCATGAAGCGATACAAGAGAACTTCCTAAAACAGTTTGCTGAAAAAATAGATGCACTCAAGTTCGGCAACCCTTGGGAAGAAGGGGTAAAACTCACTCCCTTACCGGAACCGGGGAAACCTGCTTATATTCAAGAATTAATTGATGATGCCTTGGCAAAAGGCGCGAAGATAATTAATAAAAAAGGAGGGCAACATTTTGATAATTATATTTGGCCAGCGGTACTTTATCCGGTGACCAGAGATATGCGAGTGTATCAAGAAGAACAATTTGGCCCAGTGATTCCGGTACTTTCTTTTGACGATATTGAACAGCCCTTGGATGATATGGCAGAAAGTAATTACGGGCAACAAGTAAGTCTTTTTGGGAAAGATGTTTATACGCTATCCCCGTTGATCGATACGCTGGTGAACTTGGTTTGCCGAGTGAATTTGAATAGTTCTTGTCAACGTGGCCCTGATGTGTATCCTTTTACGGGAAGAAAAGATTCGGCGCAGGCAACGCTAAGTGTACACGATGCATTGCGTTCGTTTTCGATCCGAACCTTTGTGGCCTTTAAAGACAATGAATTAAATAATGAAACGGTTCAGCAACTATTGGAGGCCAAGCTTTCCAATTTTGTTAGCACCGATTATATTTTATGATAACTCCATAGGAATAACCAGTAAATACCTTAAAAGTTCCGTTTACTTTAAATAGACGGAACTTTTTTAGTTCCTGTTCATGAATAGGTTACTGTTTGTTTCTAAAGAGTTGAAAATAGCGCCAAGCGGCAATACCGCCAATGAATGAAAACAGTGCTAACATCCAAAATACATGTCGATGTCCCGTTGCGCCTGGAGAATTATCCAAAAGATACCCCATGGCCGGTCCGGCAAAGATGTCCGGTGTATAACCAATAAGTGAAATGAGTCCGACGGCAGTGCCAGTTAGCACCAATGGGATTTTCCCTCTTTCCATCACGGCAAAATACAAGGAACGCGCCGCATATACCCCGGTGGCAACTACTAAAATTGATAAGAAGAACAAAAAGGTTTCTGAATCTGAAATAATTCCCGAGGCAAATAACAAGGCCCCAACAAAGGAAATTATAAAACTAACCAACAACCAGAAGGTAATTTGGGTCCGGTCTCCAACAACTCCTATAAGCACCCCGATTACAGGGCGAACGAACAAGAGAAATGTACCGACCTGGGCAGATTGTACCTGGTCATAAAGCATCACATCTTGGGCATAGAGTGAAAAAACATCGGTAATCTTGTATCCGACATAGGCACAAAGAATGATGATCATTAACAATTGAACGGCGGGCAGGCGAGCGACTTCTTTTACTTGTGATAATGTGATTTTCTCAAGAACGATGCCTTTTTCAGATTCACTATCCAGTTTCATAAAAAACCAGACGAGGAGACCAACCAATACCACAATGGCAGAAGACACTAGAATTACCTGTTTAAATGCGGTCCTGCTTTCAAGAAGGCTCGGCTCGACAATTTTGGATGTAATGAAAAAGGAAAAAATGAGCACTCCCATGGCCCCGAACAATGCGCCGACCAAGCCGCGTCCACCGTCTAAGAAGCCAAAAGCTTTCCCTTGGGCCGTACTACCTCCCCAAACACGGGCGGCTTTGATCATTGGTGCCCAAAATAGAAAAATGGTGGTAAAACCCCAATAGCCATAAAGCCAGCTTAGTTGTTCAAACCTAGGGAACGTCGCATAAAACAATCCGCCAAGGGCGGTCATCCAAAGGGCTACCGCAATCAACTTTCTAGGGGGGAACTTATCTGCAATAGGTCCACCAAAAAGATACGATACCAATGCGACAATACCATAAACGGAAAAACACAACCCTAGCTGTACATTGTCCAAACCAAAAGCATCTAAAACAGTAGGTCTAAAAACTCGGGACAGTACAAAGGGAAGAATAAAAACAGATTCTCCTGCCAAAATAAGTACTACTAGAAAGTACCAAGGTATTTTTTTTTGATTCATAAGGTGCTATTCATCAAATATAACGAATCGCGGATACAGAATATGCCCATTTAGAAAAATGGAGTTACTTTAAAAAAAATGGCCCTTGAATTTTCGAGGGCCATTAAATACATTGATATGTTGAATAAAACTAGATATTCGATGCCAACCAATCGCCGACCTCACTTGTTTTATATGAAGTAGCACCATCTGAGAGGTCTTCTGTAACGATTCCTTCTGCAAGAGATTTGTTCACTACCGCTCGAATGGCCGCAGCTTCCTCATTTAAATCAAAATCTTCAAACAACATGGCTGCGGAGAGCACAGTAGCAAGGGGGTTGGCAATGTCTTTTCCTGCTGCTTGCGGATAAGATCCATGAATAGGTTCGTACAAAGAAACCTTGTTCCCAACAGAAGAAGAAGGCATAAGTCCCATAGACCCTGAAATGACGGAAGCTTCATCCGTTAGAATATCTCCGAAGAGGTTGGCCGTAATCATTACGTCATATGCCTTGGGCCATTGTACCAAACGCATTGCCACGGCATCTACAAATTCATAGGACACTTCTACTTCAGGATATTCCTTTTCCATTGCCTGTACCGTTTCTCTCCATAGGCGAGATGATTCCAACACATTGGCTTTGTCTACACAACACAATTTTTTGGAACGTTTCAAGGCCATTTCAAAGCCTTTTCTAGCAAGACGCTCAATCTCAAAACGTTCGTAGGTCATCGTATCAAAAGCAGTGTTCCCGTCATCCTTGCGGTCACGTTCCCCGAAATAGATGCCCCCGGTCAATTCACGGAGAATAATCAAATCGGTTCCTTCGATACGTTCCTTTTTTAAAGGAGATTTATCAATCAAAGAGGGAAAGGTAAAAGTAGGCCGCACATTTGCAAACAAGCCTAGTTTTTGACGCATTTTAAGCAAACCTTGTTCGGGGCGTACTTTTGCGGATGGGTCGTTGTCAAAACGTGGGTGACCTATAGCACCAAAAAGCACTGCATCGGAACTAGCGCAAATCGCATGGGTTTCATCAGGGTAAGGTTCTCCCACCGCATCTATTGCAGCTGCACCTGTTAAGGCTGGTTGCCAGTTTATTTCATGTTTGTATTTTGTAGCTATTGCATTACTTACCTTAACGGCTTGATCGATTACTTCAGGTCCTATTCCGTCTCCTGCTAAAAGGGCAATGTTTAGTTTCATGTTTTTCGTTTTGCGTAAAATAGTATTTCGCTCTTTGGTACTATGATTATTGATTCTATTTATATTTTGATAATACTAGGTCGACTAAATGATATTAAGCATTTTTTCGGTTGCTTTAATGGCTGATACAGTTTGGTCAGAGTCTAGCCCACGAGTTGTAAATTCCTTTTCATTTATCTCCCAAGTGATGATTGTTTCGCATAAGGCGTCAGAATTGCTCCCGGGGGGAATCCGCACGGCATAATCAACTAATTTGGGCAAGGCTATTTTTTTTGATTCGTATACTTTTGCAAGGGCATTCATAAAAGCGTCGTATTGTCCGTCGCCAGAGGCATTTTCCTCATATAATTTACCGTCTATTTCGACCGCTAGGGTAGTAGAAGGTCGTAACCCTTTTGAATGTGTTAGTACATACGATTGCACGAATACCTTTTGTTGAAATGTATCACTGTCCAATACATCCGAAATAATATAAGGGAGGTCTTCTTTTGTAACCTTCTCTTTTTTATCTCCAAGTTCAATAATACGTGCTGTGACCTTTTTCAGTTCTTCATTGTTGAGGGTAAGCCCCAATTCCTGCAGGTTCTTTTGAATATTGGCTTTTCCAGATAGTTTACCCAAGGCATATTTCCGTTTTCGACCAAAACGCTCGGGCATGAGATCGCTGAAATAGAGATTCATTTTACTGTCTCCGTCTGCATGAATACCAGCTGTTTGTGTGAAAACGTTGTCACCAACAATGGGTTTGTTTGATGGGATGCCTACTCCTGTAAAAGCAGAAACTAATTTGCTAACCTTAAAGAGTGCTTTTTCATTAACGTTGATCGCTACTTCGGGTAAAAAATCTTTGATAACCGCAATGGCGCTGGCCATGGGAGCGTTCCCCGCTCTCTCGCCCATCCCATTAACTGTAAGGTGCAATCCGTTACAACCCGCCTTTACGGCTTCCATTACATTAGCGACCCCCAAATCATAATCATTATGCCCATGAAAGTCGATATGCAATGCTGGGAATCGTGCTCTAATTTCTGATAGGAAATCAAACGTTTCCTTGTAGGTCAAAACCCCTAAGGTATCAGGGAGCAGTACTCTTTTGACCGGTTGTGTGGTTAGAAAATCAAGAAAATCAAAGACATATGATTTAGAGTTGCGCATGCCATTGCTCCAGTCTTCAAGATATACGTTGTTGATGATTCCTTTTTTTTGCGCTTGTGCAAAAGTAGTTGCTATTTCCGCGAAATGCTGTTCAGGTGTTTTTTTTAGTTGGTGTTTTAAATGGTTTAGGGAACCTTTGGTTAAAAGGTTTTGTGATTTAGCCCCTGCCTTCTCCATCCATTTTAGGGATACCCCACCGTCAACAAACGTAAGCACTTCAATACGCTCTAAATGGTTTTTAGTGGCCGCCCATTCGGTAATTTGCTGTACTGCCTGCAATTCACCCTCAGACACACGTGCTGAGGCGACCTCGATACGGTCTACCTTTAACTCTTCTAACAATAGTTTGGCAAGGGTTAGTTTTTCCCCTGCGGAAAAGGACACACCAGAGGTTTGTTCACCATCCCGCAGAGTGGTATCCATTATTTCCAGCTTTCTTTTCATGCTGAAGGGTTTCGGTATTTGTAATCGATTAAAGTGGTCTGTCCGCAGCGAATTCTCGAATGCCGTCTTTGATATTTAATAAGAAGTCGATATCATCGAAGCCGTTCAACATGTTCGCTTTTTTGTAATCGTTGATTTCAAAGCTTTCTTGTTCACCAGAACCAAGGATCGTAATTCGTTGCTCGGGAAGATCTACTTCGATTTCCGCTTTTGGATCGGCTTCTATGGCCCGTAGTATTTTTTCAAGAAACTCGGCACTTACCTGAACAGGAAGCACTCCTACGTTGAGACAGTTGTTTCTAAAAATATCTGCAAAAAAGCTCGACACTACACAACGAAAACCATAATCGTATACGGCCCAAGCGGCATGTTCACGAGAAGAACCCGAACCGAAGTTTTTTCCTCCTACTAAAATTTTACCCGAGTATATAGGATTATTAAGTACAAAACTTTCTTTGGGAGTATTGTCCGAGTTGTAACGCCAATCCCTAAAAAGATTATCACCAAAGCCTTTTCGCTCAATCGCTTTTAAAAAGCGTGCAGGAATTATTTGGTCTGTATCCACATTCTCTATGGGAAGTGGTACCGCTGTAGATGTTAGTATATTGAATTTATCGTACGCCATTTCTAAATCGTTATTCGTTATTCATTTTGAACCGTAGAAGTCAACATTTTTTGCTAGTTAACCGCCATTTCTTCCATCAATTCCCTGGGGTCGGTTACTTTACCGGTAACCGCGGCCGCGGCCGCAACCAAAGGACTGGCCAAAAGGGTACGTGCTCCCGGACCTTGTCTCCCTTCGAAATTTCTGTTGGAGGTGCTTACTGCGTATTTACCAGCAGGAATCTTGTCCTCATTCATTGCAAGACAAGCAGAACATCCCGGCTCTCTTAGCTCAAAACCTGCTGTTTCTAGAATTGCAAGTAAGCCTTCTTCCTTGATCGCCGCTTCTACTTTGTGGGATCCGGGCACGAGCCATGCAGTTACATTATCAGCCTTTTTGCGTCCCTTCACGATGGATGTAAAAGCACGGAAATCTTCAATACGTCCATTGGTACAACTACCGAGAAAAACAAAATCTATTTCCTTTCCTTTCATGCTGTCTCCTTCACTAAAATTCATGTACTGAAGCGACTTGCGATAGGTTGCCACGCCGCCTTCGACCACTTCGGCCATTGGTATGCCGTTGCTAATACCAATACCCATCCCTGGGTTGGTGCCATAGGTGATCATGGGTTCAATATTGGCAGCATCAAAGGTGATTTCCTTGTCAAATTGGGCACCTTCTTCAGTGTAAAGTGTGTCCCAATAGGCTTTTGCCTTGTCCCATTCGGCCTCCTTGGGAGTAAACTCTCGGCCCCTTACATAGGCAATGGTTTTTTCATCTGGTGCAATCATACCACCACGAGCTCCCATCTCAATGCTCAGGTTACAAACCGTCATGCGACCTTCCATGGTCATCTCCCGAAATACTTCACCGGCATATTCCACAAAATAACCCGTCGCCCCGGAAGTAGTTAATTGAGAAATGATATACAAGGCTACATCCTTTGGGGTAACGCCAAAGTTTAATTGCCCCTCTACATTGATCCGCATGCTTTTAGGCTTGGTTTGCATAATGCATTGAGAAGCCAATACCATTTCCACTTCCGAGGTACCAATGCCGAAGGCGATGGCACCAAATGCTCCGTGCGTAGATGTATGGGAATCTCCACATACGATGGTAGCTCCCGGGAGTGTAATCCCGTACTCAGGACCAACTACATGAACGATACCATTTTTTTCGTGCCCAAGACCCCAGTATGAAATACCATATTCATTGGCATTTTCCTCTAACATTTTCAGTTGCTTGGCCGAAAGAGGATCTTCTACCGGTAAGTGCTGGTTAATAGTGGGAGTGTTATGATCTGCTGTAGCAAAGGTCTTTTCTGGATACATGACCCGAATACCTCTTGTCTTAATTCCTAAAAACGCCACGGGACTGGTAACTTCGTGTACCATGTGACGGTCTATAAACAATACATCTGGGCCGTTTTCAATGCGTTGTACCACATGTGAATCCCAAACTTTATCGAACAGTGTCTTTTTCATACTCTTTAGCTGTATATTCTAAGCAAACAAAACTAAGGAAACTGGGCATCTTTAGAAATTATTTAAGTCGAAAATTACGATGTTCAAAATACCCTAAAAGGCATAGATTGGTTTGAAATCCGTTATCTTTATAAAAAAAAGCTATGTCAAGTATATCGAAGACCTTGGTCCTCTGTTTTCTTGTGGCATTATTTGGATGTGCTAAAGATGACGATTCAGAACCCAAAGAAGATTCGGAAATCCCCCCAATTGACCTGCCGGCGATTACCATACTAGGTGATACAGATTTAATTGAATACCAAACAGACATAGGAGAGGGGCTTCAAGGATTAACCACCGTAAACCTTAATGAGGAAATTGGGTTTGGCCAACAACTCTATTTGCTAGATTCCTCAGATCAACTGATTACTTTCGTGACCAGATTTGAGGGCCAGACGACTGCTTGGCAACGCAATATTAGTACGGGCGAGGTGTATCGAAAGCAAGATTTTTGTCCGCAAAAAGGTGCTTTTAGTGTGGCCACGGCGACCGGCTCAGATCGCTATTTGACCTATTTGTTTGACGATCTTGAGGATATCGAAGACCGTTATTTCTTGGAGGTTTATGACAAAGATACCGATGCTTGTAAACGCTATGACCTAGGTCTTGGACGGCCGGCGGCAGTACGTCAATACGGACCAATTTATATGGTTTATAAGGTGCCTTCTGTTGATGCTAAAGAAATACTGATCGTAAACTTGAACGAGGAAGCTATACCAACTGTATTATCCTTGGAAGATGATTTTAACTTTGCAACGGTCAACGATCAGGAGCTCTACTTGTTTTTTATTGATGGAAGCTACGAAATTTATGATATTAATTCGTTAGCACTTATTCAGGAAGGGAGTAACCCAGTATTGACCAAGACAAGTGAAATCGGCTTTTTATCCACCAATTTCAAGGAAGGGAAAATGCGATACTATGAGTTTTTTCCCCAGCCAAGTACTATTTTATTTGCACCGAAAGTCTACGACTTTTCGACCGATAGCGAGGTAGTGTTGGGAGTAGATTTATTTACACTCAAAACCGAGTTGGAAAACCAATTGGCAACCACTATTTCGTTCCAGGATATTGAAATAGATTTCGATAGGAACCTTATATACATCGGTTATTCAGAAATACGACCCTCGGTAAAAGGAGGTATTGCGTATACTTATTTTAACGGAGATTTAATCGATGTGATATCACTACCTCATTATCCCAGACAAATTTTGATAAAGAAATAGCCGAACTACCGTAGGGAAGCTAGGGTTTCGTGTAATAAAAGTGGATTTACTCCTTTGTCTGTTTTGCGTAGCCCTTTCGCAGTCTGTAAAAACTGAATACTACGCCTGCCAATAGAAACAAATACAAACCGTTCTTTTCTATAAAAGAGGCCGCAGGTGTTTTGGCCAATAACGGTTTTTCAGGGTGATACAATATACTAACTTGATCACCTACCGATTTAATAGTTCCGTAAAGTGGTATGGCAAAGATTTCTACCTGTGTTTGGTATTCTTTTCCATCATTGGCGGTAAAGGAGACCATTGCAAAGGCCCGCGTGCTTTT
>CALIIC010000146.1 GCA_938020445.1 uncultured Flavobacteriaceae bacterium
ATCGTAAAATTAGGATGGCGGGAGACCTCGCCTTTATGGAGCAACGAAAGCCTACCTACACCGCTGTGGCGGATCGGCAAGCCCAGATTCTCGAATCCTTGGGTATTCAAGAAGTGGACCTATTGCCAAATGCTGCCATACAGTTGGTGAATACGGGAAACTCTTTTGTAATTGTTCCCGTGCGAGACGTAAATGTGTTGAAAAATATGCGGCCGCATCAAGACCGTATCGCCAAAATCAGCGAGGCGCTAGACCTTATAGGGTACTATGTTTTTGCGATCGATCCAAACGATGCCCAGATAGATGCCAAGACCCGGATGTTCGCACCGCGATACGGTATTGAAGAGGAAGCCGCAACGGGAATGGCTGGCGGCCCGCTAGCTACCTATCTGTATGACATACTGCACATTAAAAAGCCTGAATTTAAAATAGAGCAGGGGCGGTATATGAAGTATCCGTCCCCTTCTTTGATTTCTGTGAACCTACAAATTGAAAATGGGAAAATCACCGGCTTAATGGCAGGTGGAAAAGGTATTTTGAAGTCGCGTATGGTAATCGATCTGTAGCGTTTCTAAATCGTGATTTGACGATCAATCTGTTGCGCTAGGGAGATGAAGGTTTCGGTGCGTGATACCCCTTCAATTTGCTGGATCTCGGTGTTGAGTACCTGCATAAGGTGCTCATTATCGCGACAGAGGATTTTTACAAGAATCGACCAGTTTCCCGTAGTGTAGTGGCACTCGAGTACCTCGGGAATTTTCTCCAATAATTTCACTGCCTTGGGGTTGCTCATTGCCTTATCTAGGTAAATGCCCACATAGGCCATGGTAGTATAGCCCATTACCTTGGCATTGATAACGAATTTTGACCCTGCAAGCAAGCCAGAGGCTTCCAGTTTGCGCAGGCGTTGGTGTATGGCCGCACCTGAAATACCGATGCTTCTTGCTATTTCCAGAATAGGTTTGCGAGCATCGGCCATTAAAAACCTTAGTATTTTCTTGTCAATACCGTCTATTTTGACATTTTCATTAGAAGATTTCATATTCGAAGTTACAGATGTACGGTAAAAGTACAAATTAACAACTGAATTGAAACTAAGGAACGTTGCAAGCTCTAATTTGCAACGGATTCCGGGTCATAGCCCAGATAGGGCACTTCGTACTCTTTAAAGATAATACCGTAGTTTTCGAGTTCCTTGAGAATGGGCTCGTATACTTCTTGGGTAATCGGAATCTGAACCCCTGGGGTGGTGATTTTTTTGTTTAGGATCAATAAGGTGGCAATCGCGACCGGAAGTCCAACTGTTTTTGCCATTGCCGTATGGCTGCGATTTTCACCAAGGACGACCATATTCGCATCTATTTGAAACTTTTCTCCATTTAATTGATAGCCAAATTTGTGGTACATGACGATCATATCTTTGTCGTCTTCTTCTAAGTGCCAGGCTTTTTCTAAAATGGACTGTAGTATTTGGGCCGGGGTTCCATTTGCGACCGAGATTGTCTTTTGGTCGCTGAAAAGATCTAGTTCCTCTAGCTTGTACCACATACTATCATCCTGTTCGATCTTGAGATAGTGACGTAATTTTAATTCTACTGAATCTGTTGGGGAATAAGGTAAAAACAGGTTGATAAAATCTCGGTATGACATTCCTTCTGAATTCTCGATGGTGAAATCATCGGCTGTCATTCCCAGTTCAATGAACATATTCCACGCCTTTGAGAAGCCAACACGCCGCAAGGTGCCGCGATAGAGGGTTAAAACATCCTCAAGACCATAAGCTTCTCTATAGTTTAAGGAGTCTCGGTTGGCATAGCCTTCGAACCGGCCATATCCTTCAATGTCAAAAAACTCGGTACGTCGAAAAAGTTTGTGATACGGAATGTACTTATAGGTACCCTCTTGCAGGAACTTGGCTGTACCGCCTTGGCCTGCGACTACTACATTGCGGGGGTTCCAGGTGAATTTGTAGTTCCACAAGTTGTTATCGCTTTCCGGAGCTAAAATACCCCCCGTAAACGACTCGAATAACAGCATTTCGCCTCCTCGGCCGCGAATTTGATCAATAATCTGCATAGCACTCATATGATCTATACCGGGATCTAATCCGATTTCATTCATAAACACCAATCCTTTCTCCTTTGCCTTTTCATCTAGCGCTTTGATTTCCTCACTCACGTAGGAAGCGGTTACTAAATGCTTGCCAAAGGCGATACAATCTTCGGCTACTTTGTAGTGAAAACGTGCCGGTAACATCGATACGACGATATCGGAGCCCGAAACTGCTTTTCGGCGAGCATCATCTTGAAAAATATCAAGGGTAAGGGTGGTACATGCCGGGTGTTCTTTAATTACATTGGGCAACGCCTCGGGGCGAAGATCACCAATGGTGAGGTGTAATTGCGCTACGCTTGCCTTCTCTAAAAAGTAATCGAGTAGATAAGAGGTCGATTTTCCCGCTCCAAGTACCAATATATTTCGCATCCCTATCTTATTAGTTATTTTTGATATAACGAACTACTAAGGTATCAAATTGTTATATTTTTAAAAAAATGAACTCGTAAAGTTATGAACAAAACAATTTTTACTACAGGGGTGGTCCTTGGAGCACTGGCAGTCGCCCTTGGCGCATTTGCTGCCCATGGTTTGGAAACACGTATTGACGCAGACGCGATCGGGACCTTTGAGACCGGTGTAAAATATCAAATGTACCACGCTTTGTTATTACTGGTTTTGGGGAATCTTCAGCAACTGCCGGAAGCAAGTAAAAAATGGATTTATTATGTGCTATTGGCCGGTGTAATTTTATTCTCTTTTTCACTTTATTTTTTAGCGACCAACGCGCTTACAAGCTTTGATTTTAGGGCGATTGGATTTATAACACCCATTGGAGGACTATTGTTCATGGTGGGATGGGGTCTGTTGGGCTTCGGTTGTTTAAGACATTTCGACTAATAAATTCTCAAAAATTGAGGGTAAAATATATATTTATGATAATTTTGTATCATAAAAAACACCTCTGAATGAATAATTCGAAAAATCGCCCGACTTCTGTATCGTTGGCGTCCTATGGAATTACCCATACAAACATTAACTACCAACTTTCTTCTGCGGAACTTCATAAGAGGACGCTTGAGAAAGATATGGGAAAGGAAGCTTCTTCGGGAGCACTAGCGGTCAATACCGGGGAATTTACCGGACGGTCTCCTAAAGATCGTTTTATTGTAAAAGATGCCATCACCGAAGAGAAGGTTTGGTGGGGCGATATCAATATCCCATTTGATCCTGAAAAGTTCGATGCCCTTTATGATAAGGTAATTGCATATCTGAACGAAAAGGAGCTCTATGTGCGGGATTGTTATGCCTGTGCGGATCATAATTATCGGATGGATATTCGGGTGGTAAACGAGTTTCCTTGGAGCAATATGTTCGCTTACAATATGTTCATTCGTCCTACAGATGAGGAGCTAAAGAATTTTGAAGCGGAATGGACGGTTATCAACGCACCCGGATTTATGGCCGATGCCGAAATCGATGGTACCAGACAGCATAATTTTGCAATCTTAAATTTTACGCGAAAAATTGCTTTGATAGGGGGTACGGGATACACTGGGGAAATTAAGAAAGGAATTTTTTCCGCCTTGAACTTTATTCTTCCAGTAGAGAAAAATACCCTCCCCATGCACTGTTCCGCCAATGTTGGTGAGGATGGTAGTACCGCCATATTTTTCGGATTGTCCGGTACCGGAAAAACGACCCTTTCTACCGATGCTTCCCGAAAGTTAATAGGGGATGACGAGCACGGATGGAACAACGAAAATGCGGTATTTAATTTTGAGGGTGGCTGTTATGCCAAAGTAATCAACCTATCGCAAGAAAATGAACCGGAAATTTATGGTGCGATCAAAAAAGGGGCCTTGTTAGAAAACGTTCTAATGGATGAACAGGGTGTGGTCGATTTTTCAGATACTTCCATTACCCAGAATACACGGGTAAGCTACCCGATCTATCATATCGAAAATGTACGCCGACCTTCGATCGGTAAGAATCCAAAGAATATCTTCTTTTTAACTGCCGATGCGTTTGGGGTATTGCCTCCGATATCGAAACTGACGCCTAGCCAGGCAGCCTATCACTTTATTTCAGGATATACGGCCAAAGTGGCGGGTACCGAAGCGGGTGTTGTAGAACCCATTCCGTCTTTCTCCGCCTGTTTTGGGGCTCCCTTTATGCCATTGCACCCTGCAAAGTATGCCGAAATGTTGAGCAAGAAAATGAAGGATAGCGGTGTGAACGTCTGGTTGGTCAATACCGGATGGACAGGAGGCCCTTACGGAGTGGGTACTCGAATGAAGTTGAAATATACCCGAGCGATGATCAACGCCGTTTTGAATGGTGATCTCGGTTTGTACTCGTATGATGATTACCATATTCACTCGGTATTCGGAGTGGCGCAGCCACGTAAATGTCCTGGGGTGCCTACAGATGTACTTAGCCCAAGAACTACTTGGAACGATGATGAGGCCTACTACAAAACGGCCTTTAAGCTTACCAATGCGTTTCGAGAAAATTTTAAAGAATTTGAGGCCTATGCCAGCGAAGAAATTCGGCGTGGTGGGCCACAGCGGTACGCATTTTAAATACGCGAAACGGTATACTAAAAAAACCCTTGACGAAAGCCAAGGGTTTTTTCTTTATCTGGAAAGACAATACAGTTCGTTACCTTTTATTCGCTGTGGTAATGTACTTCTGCAGCGCCATGGTCATCGAAGGAGTCTCCGGTGTGGGTGCTTTGATATCGATTCGCAGTCCTGCTTCGGTAGCGGCAGTGACCGTCGAATTTCCAAAAACGGCAATTCTCGTGTCGTTTTGCTCAAAATCGGGGAAGTTTTTCAAAAGTGACTCAATACCCGATGGGCTAAAGAACACCAGAATATCGTAGTATACATTCCTAAGGTCCGATAAATCGCTTATCACCGTTTTGTAAAAAATTCCCCTGGTCCAATCCACCCCTAATTTATCCAAGGTTTCTGGAACAATTGGCTTAAGGGAGTCTGAGGACGGTAGTAAGAATTTTTCGTCCTTGTATTTTTTAAACATACTCACCATATCCACAAAATTTCTTTTGCCGACATAGATTTTACGTTTGCGGTATACAACGTACTTCTGTAAATAATAAGCAACCGCTTCGGACTGGCAAAAATATTTCATAGAATCCGGAACCTTGAACCGCATTTCTTCAGCCAATCTAAAATAATGGTTTACCGCATTTCTACTTGTAAGGACAATAGCCGTGTAATTGTTAAGATCAATTTTCTGCTGACGCACTTCTTTGGCGTCTACCCCTTCCACATGAATAAAGGGTCTAAAATCAACTTTTACTTTCTCTTTGTCAATAAGTCTTGCGTAGGGGGAGTTTTCCATTTTCGGTTCTGGTTGCGATACCAAAATCGTTTTTACTTTCATAGTTATCAATGGTTTAGGTAACTTCCTATTATCACCAAGGGTGCAATTTCGAGTGCGCAAAGGTACAAAATAAAATAGAAAAAATGGTTGGCAATAAATTTTTGATGATTCCGTAACGCTGTTGCCCAACCAATGGCATTAACCAACAGAATTAGGAAAATCGCTACATATACTACAATTTTTGAATCCTGAAGTACAAAGGATAAGAGGACGTTTGTTAAGAACATGACGATTCCGCTGTAGTTCAGATAGGATAGTTTTTTAAAGATAATTTCGGAGATTACCTTTTTTGACCCGAATATAATCCCATTTCCCAATTGCAAGATTACTTTGACCAGTAAGAAAAGCAATAGAAACGTCAAAATAATCAAGAACATTGTAGGATAGTAATCCTGACTAAAATCGAGCAATACATTTCGGGCGAGGTATAGGAACAGCGCGAAATTGATGATCAAAAAAAGAGTAAAGAAAACATGAAACCAATTCATCAATCGGTCCTTTTTGTTATACATAAAGATGTACTTGTTATTAAAGGGTAGGATGATGAAATTAAGGAATCGGCTGTAGAACATACTTTTGGCCATAACAACGAACACCAAACTTGAAAATATCAAGATGGTGATCCAGTCGATGGTTCCGTAGGTTCTAAGAATGGGTTCCATTATTCTAATTTGATACTGTTTCCATTAAGACCATAGTGCAGTTGATTTTCAGAAATACCGATTCGAAAGTATCCCGGACGCAACTTTTTTGGCTTTGGAAACTTAAACGTAAAATTTGTAGTATCATTTGATTTGAGGGTCAAAATTTCTGGATTCGTTGGTTTTGCAACCATCGGGATAACATCTTTTATACGTTTGTAATCGTTTAAGTACCCTACGGCGAACCGAAGTTTTTGTATGTCAATATCGTACTCGTACGGGTTGTATACTTTGATCAAATGCGACTCGGTTTCCTCTAATGAAAATACTTTATCTTCAAGGTAGCAACGCAGTCTTCGATACGACTCAAAATTGTCTATATGCTTCCCATAGTACATACCACCTTTTACATTGGTGAAAGCGAGTTTTTCATTCATTAAATAAGGTGACACATAAAAAATATCTTTTCCCTGCATCTTTTGTTCACTGTGATCGATCGAATATTGGTTTTGACGGTAGTTGATATTATTCAAAGAGAAGGTCAGGTTTCCTGTGTAGAATGCATACATAGGTGCCAAGCGGTAGGTATTTTCAAAAACTACCGGGGTATCCCCTATTTTTGACTGAAGCTCTCCGACCCAGGCTCTATTGCCATGACTTTCGTAATGTATCGGTAGTAAAGCAGGCAGAACTAGCCCAAGTCGCAGATACAGCAAAATTACACTGTTTATGATGCCCATGCGGAAAATCCACTTTCTGGTTTTTTCATCTTGTAAAAGATCATTGAACACAATCAATAACAGAGGGATCGATATAGCGATGATCCACTGTGTTTGGATTCGACGACTGAAACTGGATATAAAAAAGAAGATCAATATACCATACACCAAAAAAATCAGGGCTTTGGTAAAGGTATCCCTGGCCTTCACTTTAAAGAGAGAGCGATATACCCATGGAAAAGTAAGTCCAAACAGCGCGATCATGTTGACGAAAAACCCTAAGGTGTATTTTTCAAAACTATAGGCTGCATTGGGTCTTTCGAACAAATGGTACTTGATAGAGACAAAATCGTTTTCGTACAGCCAGAGGAAATGTGGGGAATATGCTGTCAAGGATACCAATACAGCGAGCCAAGCATATGAATTCCGCAATAATTTCAGGTTTGATAACAACACGAACACAATCACCAATACTGCGTGGTATTTGCTATACATAAGTGCGGCCATCACCAATCCCATCCCAATTGCCGTCAATAAAGATGGTTTTTTGATAAACTGCTGATAGCTGTATAGGAAAAGCGCAGTAAAGAATAATAGGGGAGTATCGGGCAAGGTGAAAAAACCATAGGCATTCAAAAGGGTCATTGAAAATGCCAACAAGAAAAAATGAGTCACATACCTTTGCTTTTCTTTTTGTTCAATGGTCATCCACAAAAGAATGAGTGTAGCCGATGACAAAAGGCAACTAACGAAACGCACTCCGAGTTCTCCATCAAAGAAAAAGCTGCTCAACTTTATCATCCAGGCCACCATCGGAGGGTGGTCAAAATACCCGAATGCCATTTCCTGGGCGTAATGCCAATAATATGCTTCGTCAAAAATAAGTTCGGTGAAATAAGCTTGTACCAGATTAAGAAGTAACAGTACGCCTAAAAGGAATAAAAAAGATCTTTGGAATTTCTGAAGCATTGTTCGTGGCTGATTCACATATCAAAATTACAAATTATAGCTGGTACCGCGTATTCTAAAAAAAACATAAATACCGAGTTGCCGTTTTAACAGGGTAAGATAAAACACTATTTTTGTTCAAATTCACAAAAGTCAATGTCCGACAGTTTAGTCATCATTCCCACCTACAATGAAATAGAGAACATTGAGGAGATCATAAAGGCGGTATTTGCATTGCAAAAAGACTTTCATATCCTCATCGTTGATGATAATTCTCCCGATGGTACCGCACAGACGGTGGTTCGTTTGCAAGAAACGTTTCCTGATCGACTTTTTTTAGAGGTGCGACATGAAAAGTCTGGCCTGGGAACGGCTTATATACACGGTTTTAAATGGGCCATTGCCAAAAAATATGACTATATCTTTGAGATGGATGCGGACTTTTCCCATAGCCCGCCAGACCTGGAACGTTTGTATGCCGCTTGTATCAATGGGGCCGATATGGCCGTAGGTTCTCGTTACAAAAAAGGGGTGAATGTAGTTGATTGGCCATTGTATAGGGTGTTGCTATCTTACGGGGCGTCATTTTACGTAAAAATAATAACGGGCATGCGGGTACACGATCCAACGGCAGGGTTTGTTTGCTATCAACGTCATGTCTTGGAAAGTATCTCCTTAGATTCTGTACGTTTTATTGGATATGCTTTTCAAATCGAAATGAAATTTCGAACGTACTTACAAAACTATAAGATCGAAGAAGTGTCGATTGTATTCAGGGATCGGGTAAAAGGAAAGTCAAAAATGAGTGGGTCAATTATAAAAGAAGCGGTATTTGGCGTTTTTATGATGAAAATGCGCAGCTTGTTCCAAAAAAATAGATTTTAATGAGGCAGTTAATCAAAAATGGTATTCTCGTAAATGAAAACCGCGTCTTTGAGGGCGATTTGTTATTGGAGAATGATATTATTCTTAAAATTGATCGTGATATTAGTGATGCCAACGCTATTGTCTATGATGTAAATGGACAGCATGTATTGCCAGGTATTATTGACGATCAGGTGCATTTCAGGGAGCCTGGACTTACCCACAAGGGTTCTATTGCAACAGAAAGTAGAGCGGCGGTAGCGGGTGGTATTACCACTTTTATGGAACAGCCCAATACCAATCCGCAGACGACGACCCTTCAAAAATTAGAAGAAAAGCATGCAATGGCGAAAGATACCGCCTATGCCAATTACTCTTTTTTGTTCGGTGGTACCAATGACAATTTAGAAGAGTTAAAGCGACTCGATAAAAATGCCTGTTCTGGTGTGAAACTGTTTTTAGGGTCTTCTACGGGAAATATGTTGGTAGATGATGAGGAGGTTATTGAACAAATTTTTAGAAATACCGAAATGGTCATCTCTGCCCATTGTGAGGATGAGGGAACCATTCGAAGAAATCTCGAATACTACAAGTCTCAATATGGAGACGACATTCCGGTCAAATTCCATCCTCTTATACGAAGTGAGGAAGCCTGTTATCTTTCATCCTCGAAAGCCATTGCATTGGCAGAAAAAACAGGCGCACGTTTGCATGTTTTTCATCTCTCTACCGGGAAAGAAACTGGGTTGTTTCGAAACGATATTCCACTCAAAGAAAAGAAAATTACAGCCGAGGTGTGTATTCATCATCTTTGGTTCTCCGATGTGGATTACCAAACCAAAGGAACCTTGATCAAATGGAACCCTGCAGTAAAAACGGCGGCCGATCGCTCTCAGCTATGGGAGGCTTTGTTAGATGATCGTTTGGATATTATTGCCACCGATCACGCTCCTCATTTATTGGAAGAGAAAAATAATGTATATACAAAAGCGCCGTCGGGAGGTCCTTTGGTACAACATGCACTCCCGGCGATGTTACAAAAATGCAACGAAGGAGTCATTTCCTTAGAGAAGATTGTGGAGAAAATGTGCCATAATCCCGCGATACTTTTTCAGATACACAAACGTGGTTATCTTCGGGAAGGGTATTATGCCGATTTGGCGGTAGTGGATACCAATAGTTCATGGGAGGTAGCGCCCTCGAACAATGCGTACCATTGTGGCTGGTCACCTTTTGATGGCAATACATTTGCCTCTCAAGTGACCCATACCTTTGTAAATGGTCATTTAGCCTATGAAAATGGACGATTTTCGGCTGAAAAAAATGGCAAAAGACTAACTTTTGATAGAGATTAAAATGCAAAATAAGTGGCAGTATCTCCTGGTTGCAATCTTGCTCTTTTCCTGTGGTGAACAAGTGCTGCAACCACCTGAAAAGTTGATTCCCAAGGAGACCATGATTGCTATGTTGACAGAACTTACGGTCATTAATGCCGCTAAAACGACCAATGTGGCCATTCTTCGTAAAAATGAAATTGAACCCATGACCTATCTTTTTGAGAAGTATGAGGTAGACAGCCTACAGTTTGTAATGAGCGATCGATACTATGCTTCCTTGCCCTTGGAATACGAAGATATCCATGTACAGGTACAGAAGAGGATTGAAAAACAGGCAGAAGAAATCATATTGGTCAAAAAGGTGAACGACAGTCTTAAATTGGCCAAAAGCAAGGAGAAAAAAGAGGCTAACAAAGAAAAGAAGAAGGGGAAAAAGCCTACGATTTCCCTTTCGAACGATTCTCTTCAATAAAACGTTCACAAGAAAAATAAAAAGGTGTTTCGAGTGTTTCGAATTGAAAATTTAAATGCTCTTGAATTTTAGTATTGTCGTATAATGATCGGTGCCTTAGCGAGTAGATGTCACTTTTAGTGAGCTTTCTTGTGCCACGGGTAAAAAAACACCAGAATGCATCCAAAACACGCAAGAAGTTTAATTGCCAAAATGCAAGCTGTCTTGTAGGTGCTTTTATACCAAGTTGCTTTGTTAAGGTAGTCAGCACACTCTGATAGGGTAGGTTTTCGGAAACGGCAATATAGCGCTCACTAGTTTTGTCGGAATTCATGAGCAGCTGCATCATGCGAACTACGTCATGTACACTAACAAAACCACTACCGCCCGGTGGGTAAAAGGAATATCCTTTTTGAGCAGTCGTAAAAAGCGCACCGCTTCCCGTTTCCCAAAATCCAGGACCGACGATGATTCCCGGATTGACCATAACCACTGATAAGCCCTCCTGTGAGCCACGCCACACTTCCAATTCAGCTGCATATTTGGCACGGGCATATACATTGGTATGCTGTTCCGAGAATTCACTTTCCTCAGTCGCTTTTTCACCATTTAAACTGCCGCCAATAGTAGCAATACTGCTTACATAACACAACTTTTGAACGCTGAAGGATAAACAGAGATTAACAATGTTCGCCGTGCCTTCGGCATTTACCTTTAGTAAGCGACTGTAACTTTTGGGGTCAAAAGAAATGAGGGCGGCAGCGTGATATACTTGATCAATGTCTTCAAAAGCATCTTCCAAGGCAGGAATGTCGTTGATATCGGCAACGACCCATTCTATTTTTTGAAAAAAAGCTTCGGCATCCTGGTTGTAATAACCGAAAACCTTTTTCACCCGATTTAAATTGCTGTTAGGTCTGTGAATAGCCCGTACCGGAAGGTTTAATCTTAATAGATGCAACAACAAATGAGACCCTACTAAACCCGTACCCCCTGTAACTAAAACCATGGATTAAAGTTAGTCATTTGTATCGGATAAACTTCTTGAAAATCACTTTTGAAATAGGGGGAGACGGAACCGATAGCTCGCTTTTGAATCAGCTTCTGAATTTTTAAAGGGGCCATTTATTTAAAGCTCACTAACCTAAAACACAAACGGAGTTCTTTATATTTGCAGCTTAAAATAGATTGAAATGGCGGTTAGTTTTGTTGAAGAATTGAAATGGAGGGGTATGTTGCACGATGCGATGCCCGGTACGGATGAACACCTGCTTAGTGGTATGAAATCGGCCTATGTGGGTATTGATCCAACAGCCGATTCGTTGCATATAGGTCATCTAGTGGGAGTAATGATGTTGCGTCATTTTCAGCTGGCCGGTCACAAGCCGTATGCGTTGGTAGGAGGCGCTACAGGAATGATCGGAGATCCCTCTGGTAAATCTGCCGAACGCAACCTATTGGACGAAGCTACCCTACGTCATAATCAGAATGCCTTGAAAGAACAGCTTTCTCGTTTTCTTGATTTTGATAGCGATGCCGGGAATGCGGCCGTATTGGTAAATAATTACGATTGGATGAAAGATTTCTCGTTCCTCGATTTTATAAGGGATGTAGGGAAGCATATTTCGGTGAATTATATGATGGCCAAAGATTCGGTTAAAAAACGCCTTTCTTCTGAAGCGAAAGAGGGGATGTCATTTACCGAGTTTACCTATCAGCTGGTTCAAGGGTATGATTTTTTACACCTTTACCAGCAGTACCAATGCACCTTGCAGATGGGCGGGAGCGACCAATGGGGCAATATTACCACGGGCACCGAACTTATTCGTCGTATTGGTGGCGGTAAGGGATATGCACTGACCTGTCCTTTGATTACTAAGGCGGATGGCACCAAATTTGGAAAAACTGAAGGAGGGAACATATGGCTGGATGCCGAACGAACTTCACCCTATAAATTTTACCAATATTGGTTGAATACCTCCGATGCGGATGCTGAGAAATATATTAAAATATTCACTTTCTTAACGAAAGAGGAAGTCGGTACATTGGTAAAGGAGCAAGAAGAAGCCCCACATATGCGGCCCTTACAAAAGCGACTAGCGGCCGAAGTTACGGTAATGGTACATTCGCAGGGCGATTTGGAAAATGCGATGCGGGCTACAAATATGCTATTTGGAAAATCTACTTCGGAAGATTTAAAAAATTTGGATGCCAAGACTTTTCTAGAAGTCTTTGAGGGTGTTCCTCAGGCGGAAATCCCTATGTCCGAGTTGGATAATGGTTTGGATATGATCGGAGCGTTGGCCGCTAAAACGGGATTTTTAGGGTCAAATGGAGCGGCGCGAAGGGAATTAAAGCAGAATTCAATCGCTGTGAACAGGGAAAAGGTAAAGGAAGACTATCAAATTACCAAGGGCGATTTGATCAATGATCAGTTCGTACTATTGCAAAAAGGAAGGAAAAACTATTTTGTGTTGGTAGTAAAATAGGAATATTTCAATTTCTTCTCCTATTTGGAGCGTTAGAGCACCATCAAATTACAACCACGAATATCCGAATGGTCGAAACGTCCCATTATTTCGAAGCTTTGATCTTCATGAACTTTCCCTAGATCTTGGGTGGCTATAAAGGAGCAAGAATGTAGGTTGGCGAGGTCAACAACATTCAGACCACCGGTTTTGCCATACGTTTGCGGTGTAAGTGGGTCTTCTGTATCACGTGAAAGAACGCGCATCCAAGGAGGGCATTTGAAGATGCCTTGCCCCTTCGAATAGGCTTGCGATAGTAACTCGGTCATACCATATTCGGAGTGAATATCAGCTACTCCGAATCCTTTTTTCAACAGCGCATGCAATTCTTCACGAATCAATTCTTTCCGTCGGCCTTTCATGCCGCCTGTTTCCATTACCATCGTAGTAGAAAGGGAAAATGTATGGGTTTCAATCAAATCCAATAAAGCAAAGGATACCCCGATCAACAAGGTGCGTGTTCCTGCTTTTTCCAAATGGTTTAACGTGGTTGCAAGGGTAGTTGTGTCATGCAAATAGAATCCGCTTTCAGAATGCCCGCTTTTTTGAATCAAATCATTCACCATATAAATTAAGGACGAGCCTTCTCTTTCCAGGTAGGAGGGTAATAGGGCAAGTACACAGTAGTTTTGAATGTCCCCATAGAAGTGGGTGAATCCTTGTAGGTAGCTTTGTTCGTAAATGGCAAGGTCAGTAACATGATGCTTGCTTGTTAGGGAGCCCGTAGTTCCGCTACTGCTAAAAGTGGTTTCAATCGCCTGGCTGGTATCGGAGACTACGGTTTTAGATTTAAAAAATTCGATAGGTAGAAATGGAATAGCATCAAATTTTTGAACTACATCTTTCGTTTTTCCGAGATGGGTGCAAAATTGCCGGTATACCTTGTTATGAAGATACTGGTGTTTAAAAACGGATAAAGCTACAGATTCGAATTCTGCTGCCGTGGTTATCCCAAAGATGCGCTCGGTGTTCATCATTATGGGGCAAAAATAACAAAATAGGAAAGCTTTGATCCATACTTTGCACAGCGAATCAACTCTACTTGTTATGATTGTGAGGAATCGCGTTCCAGTAGTTACTTCACTACCAATTTTCGTGTAATGCTCTTTTGCTCTTCGATTACTTGAAGCACATAGACTCCGGGTGCCAGGTCGGAAATATTGAGGGCAGTATTCGTGATGACGTCCCGAAGAACGGTTTCACCAAATACATCATAGATGGTGACTTCCTTTTGGGCGTTTTGCGCTGTAGTAATGTATACCACATTGTCAAAAACCGGATTCGGGTACAATTTAAACCCCGGAATTTCCTCGATTTTATGATATTGACTAATAGGGGTGTCCTGTGCGCTAGCACAAAACGTAAACACTAAAAATAGCGCAGTGTAGAGTATCTTCATACGGTTAAGTTTATTGTTTTTAAACAATCGTATGGAATTCGCGTACCATTACTTTTTAGTTAAAAAAAGGACGATTCGCTCATTTCATATGGTATTGATTTGGGATCAACACTTTAAAGATATGTAAAGAGCGCATGCAAGCATACATTTTGTTGTGAAATTCGATAAAATGTAGGTAAATAAAGCAACGATTGCATTTCGTCGGATTTATGGCCCGTTTTTGCGGTAAAAAATGGATTGAATTGATGAGGTAAGGCGATTACTTGATAATCAACTTTCGGGTGGCTACTTTGTCTTTTTCAAAAACACGTAGCAAATAGACCCCTGCATCAAGATCGGAAAGATTCAATTCAGAACCTAAAATCTTAGTTTCTAAAACCTTGGTTCCCAAAACATCAAAAATTAAAATGGTTTTGGGGGCGTTGGCTGTGGTATTAATATAAACCTTTCCTGTAGTTACAGGATTTGGATACAATTTAAACCCATCAATGTCCCTGTTCACCGTCGGCTCTTGAGCCGAGGCAAAGGTGATACAAAGGAAACATACTAATAGGTAAAAGTGCTTCATGTAAACTTATATACGGTAAAGATACTAATTTTCATGTTTTATCGTTGCCAAATATCTATAACAAAGCAAAAATTCGGCCAAAATGCAAAAAAGCCCTGACTTTTTTGGGGTCAAGGCTTTTAAGATTATTGTTTCTAGGGTTGACTACAGGTCTGTAGCCCAATCAAAAATTGCAATATCTACTGGTGTTCCTGAATCATAAGGGCCAGCAATAGTGGCATCAGCCCCATCGATTTGAATATTGGCCAAAGGACCGTTATCTTTCATGTCGACCAAAGTGACATACCCTTCCAAATAGAGGTTGGTAATGGTGGCACCCGATTCTTTTTTGAATTGTAATGCCGTACCGTCTACGGTAGAGATGGCCGTAAAGTTGATCAATTTAGGATCTCCGTTGATGCCATCTGCTTCAACGGCTGTGGAGAAACCTGCCTTTGTATGTGATACATAAGCGGTGGTCAAGGTTCCGTTCCAGCCTTCTGTCCAGTCAACGGCATCATCTTCGTTGTTTTCCAAGTAGAAATTAGAGGCACTTACCGTTCCTCCAAAGAACTCAACACCATCATCCGTACCGTTCAATAAGGCAACATATTCTACGGTAGTACCAGACCCAACAGCATAAAGGGTAAGACCATTGTACTGAGACTCAGCGTTGATCTGCGCCCCGGCGTAGTTGATAACTAAATACCGGATAGAACCCGAGTTATCCGTATCGTTTGTTCCCCCGTACGTGAACCCGCCTACTTCGGCAGTAGCATCTACCCCTTCGGTAGTGGTGGCATCACCTAAGATTACCAAGCCACCCCAGTCTCCGGGATTTTGGTTTGAACTTGTCATGACAACAGGAGCCGCAGCAGTTCCTTGAATGTCGATGGTAGCACCTTTCTTAACAACGATATAGGTGTCGGTTTCAGTACCACTATCAGCATCGGCAATGATGAGCGTGCCGGCAGGAATGGTTAATTTGGCACCAGTTTCTACACTTAAACTACCGTTTAACCGGTAAATAATACTTGCATCCAAGGTGGTATCGGCGTCTATTGTGCCTTCCAAAGACATTGTGGTCACTTGTGTGCCGCTGTTTACCCAGTCGAATATGGCCACATCTACGGTAGCATCTGCCAAATAGGTGCTGGCGGGATCCGCATCGGCACCATCTATTTGAATATTGGCCAAGGGTCCATTATCCTTCATGTCGACAGAAGTGGTATAACCGGTCAATGAAAGCCCGGTGATGGTAGCTCCTGATTCTTTTTTGAATTGTAATGCGGTACCACCAACGGTAGAAACTGCGGTAAGGTTTACCAGTTTAGGGTCACCGTTGATACCGTCTGCCTCAACTGCTGTAGAGAAGCCCGCTTGGCTATGTAATACGTAGGCATCGGTCAAGGTACCGTTCCAACCCTCTGTCCAGTCGATCGCATCGTCCTCATTGTTTTCCATGTAGAAGTTAGATGCACTTACGGTTCCGCCAAAGAACTCGACACCATCGTCGGTACCGTTCAACAAGGCAATATTGCTTAAGGTGGTTCCCGAACCTACCGCATAAAGGGTAAGGCCGTTGTATTGCGATTCTGAGTTGATCTGTGCACCTGCATAGTTGATAATCAGGTAGTTGATCGATCCAGAGTCGTCGGTATCATCGTTACCTCCGTATAGAATGCCGCCTACTTCAGCAGTAGCATCGACCCCTTCGGTCGTAGTGGCGTTCCCTGCTATTACAAGTCCACCCCAATCTCCAGGAGATTCACTCTCCGAAGTCATTAACACTGGGTTCGCAGCAGTTCCTTGAACATCGATTTTTGCTCCTTTTTGCACGACAATGTATCGGTCGGTTCCTTTTTCAGAAACGATTTTGGTACCAGCAGGAATGGTAAGCGTGAAACCTGATTCGATGCTGTACCCCCCTGTAATGGTGTATTCTAAGGACGCATCCAATGTGCGGTCTTCCTCCAGTTTCCCCGTTAAATCGGTACTTTCAATTGAACAAGCGTTCCCACATGTTCCGCCACAGTCAACTCCTGTTTCGTCACCGTTTTGAACACCGTCCGTACAGCTAACAGGTGGTGGTGGATCTCCACCCCCATTATCATCCCCGCTACAGCTTACGAATACCAATGAGCATAGGAGAGCACTCATTGCAAATAGACTACTAATTTTCAATTTCATAATTAAAGTGTTTGTTAATTTGATTCAACTAAAAACTATAACTAACACCCAAGCTCAGGGTTGATCCACTGGTGTAGGAACGAACCGTTTCCTCGGTTTCAATACCGGTTGTACTTGGTCGTACCAGCTGTGTTCTTTTGATGTCTGGATTTAAGAGATTCCTTCCGATAAAACGAAGTCTCCAATGAGCCCCAAACTCTTTGATCAAAACTGCATCCAAGGTGACAAATCCCTTTTCTATGATTGCGTCGTTATAGAACGTTTCGCTCTGACTTTGTATTTCCGGTGCGCCTAACGCAAATACTTTATCAGAGGCATAATTCGCAGTCAAAGATGCGGAAAAGGGGTTTTCTGAAGGTGTTGAAAAGTTTATGCTTGTGTTAAGTATCCAGTCCGAAGCGCCCTGTAAATCGGTTTTTGTTAAGCCTTTGTAACGAAAAGTTCTAATAAAGGTTCCGTCGAGGTCACGAACCTCTTTCAGGTCCTGCTCATGCCACATTCGCGAAAGGTTAAAATTCAAGCCTAAATCAAAACCAGTGGGAGTTTCAGCTTCCTTGTCCGCTTTTAATAGGTCTATTTTTGTTTCAAGTTCCAGACCATATACTTCGGCCTGATCTCCGGAATTGAAATACGAAAATACCCCTGCAGAACCACGATCCTGCACTTTGTTGATGGGGTCTTGAATGTCTTTATAAAAAGCGGCTAGCGAAATTAACTGGCCGTTTGAAGGGAAGTACTCCCATTTCAAATCGTAGTTAAAGTTATTGGAAGCTTCCAGATTGGGATTTCCACGAGTCACTTGCCCTGTTTGAGATACATACTCAAAAGGAGCAATTTCCTTGAATTCAGGTAGGGTAATGGTTTTGCTAACGGCTAAACGCAAACCATGTTTTTCGCTTAGTCCGTATTTTACATTTAAGCTCGGGTACAAGTTGCTGTACGCTTTTTCAGTGCTGCCGACCCTTCCCGGGATGTTCCCCACATCGTAATTCACATTAATATCATCGTTCTGATACCGGAGCCCTACATTGAAATTCCATTTCTTTAAGCCCACGTTAAAGTCGGCAAAGGCCGCTTTGGAATCGAGTTCGCCATCATATAAATCTGCCTGCAATTCATTCAATTGTAATACGGCATCGGCACCAACCAGATTTGAGGCTACGAAGATACTTGACAAATCATCTATTGATGTAGGGTTGATTGCGTTGGTAAAGGCCTCTTCGATTCCAACAAACTGAGAACGGAAATCACGTTGTTTGTTTCGATAGTTTACGCCCAATGCTACTTGGAATGATTTTTGGTTTTCCTCATCTTGTAAAATATCAAGGACATCTTTTAAATACCCATTGAATTCGTTGTCGCTTATTTCTTGTCGCGATTTTCGCTGTTGAAATCCACCAGTACGTCCCAATTGTACGAAGTCCGATTCCGGGTCAAAGTTGACCTCGTTTCGAATACGGTTCGGTTCATCGGCCTTTACACGGTTATAACCTGCTGCCCACTCTAGCGTATTTTTTTCGGTCAAACGGTGCGTCCCCAGAAGTTGTGTTACCAACAATTGGGTTTGTTTGATGTTTTGATCGCGTACAAATTGGAACAAGCCTTCGGCCGGGTCGGTTTCCTCAAAGATAGTACCCTCCCCGTTTCTACCACCTTCAAAAACCTGCTCACTAAGTTTATTGACAAAGAAAGTACTCGATTTTACTTTATGCTTTTCGTTGATCAGATATTTTAAATCCAATAACCCGCTTGTGGTAACCTTCTTGCTATAGGTAGTTGCATCGGTAAGGGTGTCATCAATAAAGTTGGATCGGAACTGACGAAACAATCCTTCTCCGTACTCATATGATTGTGATTGTGATGCCGTTAGGAAAGCCGAAAACTTTTCTTTGATCTTTTTCCCCGCGGCGATACTGTAGTTGTAGTTTACCGGAGAACTTTGTTTTTGAGTGTTCCAACTTTGTACGGTGGTAAGGTCTCTGGTAGAGGCGTTTTGATCGTAAAAACCGAAATCTACATTGCGTTGATTCGGGGAAACCTTAAAATTATCGAACACACCGCTTTTCGCAACATTGGTGTTGATTCCTATACGACTGCTTACATTTAGTTCCTCGGAACCTCGAAGTTCACGAGAGGTTACGTCTATCGTACCAGACGATTGATCGGCGGAAGACTGCGCTGAATAGGTCTTGCTTACGCTTACGTTTTGGATTACCCGGGTGGGGAAAAGACCAAGGTCGATGTTTTTCTTTTCCACATCATCCGAAGGAATGGGTAAGCCGTTTAAGGTGGTCGATAAATACCGATCTCCCAAGCCACGTACAAAAACATCTCCGGAAGCCTCACTACTGGAAACACCTGAAATTTTGGTCGTAGCGGTCGCCACATCGGAAACCCCTATTTTTTGCAATTGCTGGGCTCCAATACTTTCCTTGATTTCCACTGCCTTCTTTTGGTCTAAAAGAAGGGCTACTTCTGAATCCTTTCTGGCAGAAGTGGTTACGATGACTTCATCAAGGGCCATGCCCTGAGAAGCACTCAATGGTGCATTGATCGTGGTGACTTTCCCAGCTTCGACGGTAATATTGGGCAGTTCCAATGTCTCGTATCCCAAATAACTAAAAACTATGGTATATGTACCCGGTTCTAGACTGGCAATTTCGTACAGTCCGTCAAAATCTGATTGTGTTCCTTTAGTGGTGCCTTTGATCAAGATATTCGCAAAGGGCAACGGGTCGTCGTTTTGCTCTTTGTCAATTAGCTTTCCGGCGATACTTCCCGTATCTTGGGCACTTACAAACATTCCTGAAATAAGTGCTAGTACTAAAATGGTAATTCTCAATGTATCGGTTTTAGAATTTCGCTGCAAAGAACGCGCGAGGGTGTAAAAGCGATGTTACGCCTGTGTTAAACATTTATTTCGGGAGCGTTACCTTAATGTTATGATATTAAATGAAGGTTAAGTGGTTTTGAGCTAAGCGTATTATCTTTACATTTGAGTGTCTAAGTAATCTAAGAAACCGATGAAAAAAAGCGAGATAAAGATTCTATTAGTAGATGATGAGCCCGATATACTGGAAATTGTCGGGTATAACCTCTCAGCAGAAGGATACCAGGTTTTCACTGCAAAAAATGGCATGGAAGGCGTTGAAAAAGCCAAAAAGAAAGAACCGCATTTGATTATTTTGGATGTAATGATGCCCGAAATGGATGGAATCGAAGCTTGCGAAATCATACGTGGCACTCCTGGACTGGAGCAAACCATCATTACTTTTTTGACCGCTCGAGGTGAAGATTACTCACAAGTAGCCGGTTTTGATGCCGGCGCAGACGATTATATTACCAAGCCTATAAAGCCAAAAGTACTGGTAAGCAAGGTGAAGGCGTTGCTCCGAAGACTTAAAGAAGATGCCAACAAACAAGACGAAGATATCTTTAGGGTCGGGAACCTGGTCATTAACCGAGAGGAGTATAAGATTGTAAATGATGGGGTCGAAATTGTTTTGCCCCGAAAAGAGTTTGAGCTACTTTCCTTGCTAAGCTCAAAACCCAATAAAGTGTTCAAGCGCGAAGTAATCTTGGACCGGGTTTGGGGCAATGAGGTAGTGGTAGGTGGCCGCACCATTGATGTGCACATCCGAAAACTCCGGGAGAAAATAGGGGAAGACCATTTTAAGACGGTAAAAGGCGTTGGGTATAAATTTGTGGTGTAGGTTTTTGTTTAATTTGACCTTTTAAAGCTGTAGCGTAAAGGTTATTTTTGTGCTGAAGGGCAGTGTTACGAAAATTCAAGAAATTCCTCAATGGCCATACGACTTAAGAAATCTTATCGGTTCGCATTTCGTTCGGCTTTTTTGATTACCCTTGGCTCGGCATTACTTCTCGGCGGGCTTCTTTTCTTTCTAGACTCGGTTAACTGGATTTTTTTAGTGCTATTCAGTGTCCTTTTTTTTTCAATCTCCTTTTTAGTTCTTCAATACCGTATACAGCGCTTTATTTATCAAAGAATTAAAAAAATCTATGATGATGTAGCCCTTTTGGAATCTTCTTCGATGACCTCGGACCCGGTTACGACAGACATGAGAACCTTGACCGAGGAAATTGAAAAATTTGCGAAGGATAAGAAAATCGAAATAGACACGCTGAAGATTCGCGAAGAATATCGAAAAGATTTTCTAGGAAACGTCGCCCATGAGCTGAAAACCCCCTTGTTTACGGTTCAGGGGTATTTGGAAACCCTTTTGGACGGTGCCATAGATGATAAAAACGTTCGAAAAAAATACCTGCAACGGGCGAATAAGGCGGTAGATCGTCTTATTTATATTGTAAAAGACCTCGATTTGATCACCAAACTGGAGGCAGGTGAACTACATGTAGATCCATCTGAGTTCGATATTATAGAGCTGATTCAGAATGTGTTTGAATTGTTGGAGATGAAATCGACCAAAAAAGAGATCTTACTCACCTTCGATATTGAATATCCCGAACCTATTTATGTGAACGCCGATAGGGAGAAAATTCAACAGGTACTTACCAATTTGTTAGTGAACTCAATTAAGTATGGTCAAAAGCAAGGGACGACCGAGGTAAGTGTTGAGAACTTGATTCGGAACAAGATCATCATACGAGTTACCGATAACGGTGAGGGTATTCCCGAACAACATGTGCCGCGTCTTTTTGAACGATTTTATCGGGTAGACAAAAGTGGTAGTCGTAACGAAGGCGGATCCGGTCTTGGTCTTTCTATCGTAAAGCATATCATTGAGGCCCACGGGGAGAAAATTTATGTTGAAAGCGTAGAAGAAGTAGGATCTGAATTTTCTTTTACCTTGGAGAAAATGAGTACTGCCAAGGAGTAGTTTTTTGCTAGCTTTGCAAGTATCAAATTCTGGTTCGGTGGGAAGCAAAAACAAGCTAAAGAGATTTAAGGAGAACGAAACCTTCAAAAACGTACTTCAACCTGATAGGGAAATAGTTGCAGCGGGCAAATGTGAATTGAAAGGCCAATGGGCCGCACATTTTGGCAATACCAATCCGCTTGTATTGGAATTGGGCTGTGGCAAGGGAGAATATACCCTTGGGCTTGCCGAAAAAAATGCCGATAAAAATTTCATAGGGGTTGATATCAAAGGTGCTCGTTTTTGGAGAGGTGCAAAGACGGCTTTGGAGGAAAAACGGGAAAACGTGGCGTTTCTGCGTTCCCAAATTGAATTAATAGATTTGTTGTTTGCACCAGGGGAAGTAGATGAGATATGGATTACTTTCCCAGACCCCCAGATAAAATATAAGCGTACGAAACACCGAATGACCAATCGGCAATTCCTTGATAAGTACAAACAGATTTTGTGCCCGGGAGGAACCGTACACCTCAAAACAGATAGTGAGTTCATGCACGGGTACACACTTGGTATTTTGCAAGGGCTTGAGCTCGATATTATATACGCAAACCATGATGTTTATAAGAATGCAGGTAGCCCAAAAGAGGTTTTAGGAATACAAACGTTCTATGAAAAGCAGTACCTTGAAAAAGGGAAACCGATCACTTATATTCAATTCAAGTTTAACTAGCATGCAGCATTTACTTCTTTTGTTTTTTGCTACATTTTCGGCAGCCGCCATGGCAACGGTACCGCCGGGACTGTTAAATATGAATGCTGCGAAGGTAAGTGTTGAAAAGGGGAAGCTAAACGGGGTGATCTTTAGTTTGGGAGTTTCGACCATGATTTTGATTCAGGCGTATATCGCCGTGATGATTTCGAAGTTCCTGTACCGCAACCCGGAAGTAATTGAATGGCTGCTGAAGGTAGCCTTGGGGGTATTTGCCTTTTTTGCGACCTACTTCTTTATTGCTGCTAGAAGAACCGTTGAAAAGACCCCAAAGAAAATCCGGATAAGCAAGCGAAACAGTTATTTGAAAGGTTTTTTGTTGGCTGCCGTGAATTTGTTAACGATACCCTACTACAGCGGACTCAATGCAATGTGGAATGCCTCGGGCTGGATTAAATTCGAGCTTACCGATATTCTTACCTTTGTTTTGGCCGCCGGTCTGGGAACTTTTTCTGTTTTGTACCTGTACGTTTTTTACTTTAATAAACTCGAAAAACGCACTGACGGGTTTTCCAAAAACAGCAACTATATACTAAGTGTATTGATGGTGGTGCTATTTGCCATTACCATCTTTCGAATTTTTTATAAGTAATGAATCCTGAAAATAAGAACTTCTTTCAAAAAGTATATGAGGTTGCGAAACACATTCCCTATGGGCGGGTCACTTCGTATGGAGCCATTGCCAAATACCTAGGCGCTGCCCGGAGTGCCCGTATGGTGGGGTGGGCAATGAATGGTGCCGGTAGTATGCCAGAAGTACCGGCGCATCGAGTTGTCAATAAAATAGGCCTGCTCACTGGAAAACAACATTTTGATGGCACGAACCTCATGCAACAGCTATTGGAAAACGAAGGCATCGAGGTTGTAGATAATCAGATACAGAATTTTGACAAACATTTTTGGGACCCTTTTTTAGAGTTAGGGGTTGAATGATCGAATCGGTACAATGTTTTCGAAAAACCAAGATTGAATTTAACATTTGAGTTTGAGTTTGAGTTTGTCTCTTCCAACGGTAATCGACCAGTCTTATGTCACCATACTTTATTTCAATCACAACCCTTTAGCTTCTCACACCGATGGTTTATCTTTGTAATTTAGAATTAGTTTGAATTAGGAAGTAGGATACGTATGAAAATAGAGAAGAAAGAAGTCCTTAAAGCATTGGAAAATATTACGGTTCCGGGGGAAGGCCAAAACATGGTTGAAAGCGGCGCTGTAAAAAATATTCAAATTTTTGGGGATGAGGTAGAAGTTGATATTACCATTTCCAACCCAAGCTTACAGGCCCGAAAAAAAACAGAGGTCGAAATTTTAAAGATTATACACCAAGAGGTCTATGCGAAGGCAAAGATAAAGGTGAATATCAAGGTTGATGCGCCAGAGAAGCCAAAGACAAACGAAATAAAAGGGAAGCCAATACCTGGTATAAAAAATATCATTGCGGTAGCCTCTGGTAAAGGAGGGGTAGGGAAATCTACGGTAACGGCCAATTTGGCGGTCACTTTGGCGAAAATGGGCTTTAAAGTAGGGCTGTTGGATGCCGATATCTATGGCCCATCGATGCCTATCATGTTCGATGTGGCGCAGGAGAAGCCTTTGGCGGTGAATGTGAATGGGAAATCAAAAATGAAACCCGTTGAAAGTTATGGGGTACAAATGCTTTCCATAGGCTTTTTTACCCAACCCAATCAGGCAGTGATTTGGCGAGGCCCTATGGCGGCAAAAGCGTTGAACCAGATGATATTTGATGCGCACTGGGGAGAGCTCGATTTTATGTTACTTGATTTGCCTCCGGGAACAGGTGACATTCATTTAAGTATCATGCAGGCCATGCCGGTAACCGGGGCAGTAGTGGTAAGTACCCCTCAGGAAGTGGCCTTGGCAGATGCTCGAAAAGGAGTGGCCATGTTCCAACAAGACTCTATCAACGTTCCCGTATTGGGAATCGTAGAGAATATGGCGTATTTTACTCCGGAAGAGCTTCCTAACAATAAGTATTTTATCTTTGGAAAAGAAGGCGCCAAGAATTTGGCGGAAGATTTGAAGGTTCCCTTTTTAGGGGAGATACCGTTGGTGCAGAGTATTCGAGAGGCCGGTGATATTGGAAGACCGGCTGCAATGCAGACCGCAACGCCTATTGAAGAGGCGTTCGAAGAACTCACCAAAAATGTAGTACAAGAAGTGGTGGCTCGAAATAAGAGCTTGCCCCCGACCGAAGCAATTAAAATAACAACAATGGCGGGTTGTTCCGCCGTCAAGAAAAAATAGTATGACATCTGAAGAGCTAAAAATAAACGTTGAAAAGGCCTTGGAAGAAATCCGCCCTTTTTTACAGAGCGATGGAGGTGATATCTCATTAATCTCCATAGACAATGAGAACTCTGTAAAAGTACGACTAGAAGGTGCGTGTGTTGGATGCACGGTGAATCAAATGACACTTAAAAGTGGTGTTGAGATGACCATCAAAAAATATGCACCTCAGATAGAAGAGGTCGTCAACATTTCTTAAAGCGGTTGGTTCACACTTTATTTCAAGAGAAGTGTGATTGTATGAAGCTGCGATTTAAACCGTACTTTTTGAATGATTACAACAGATATTTTAATAATTGGTGCGGGACCCACAGGGCTTTTCGCTGTTTTTGAGGCAGGCCTTCTTCAGCTAAAATGCCATTTGATCGATGCCCTGCCCCAAGCAGGTGGTCAGTGTTCCGAGATTTATCCCAAAAAACCTATTTACGATATACAGGGCTTTCCCGAAGTGTTGGCAGGTAATTTGGTCTCGAATCTAATGGAGCAGATCAAACCGTTTCAACCGGGCTTTACCCTAGGGGAGCGGGCCGAAACGATTAAAAAACTAGCCGATGGGACGTTCGTGGTTACCACGAACAAAGGTACTGAGCACAGCGCCCCTATTGTTGCTATAGCGGGCGGACTCGGGAGTTTCGAACCTCGAAAACCACTTTTAAAAAATTTATCGGACTTTGAAGATAAGGGAGTTGCCTATATCATAAAGGATCCAGAGGTGTATAGAGGCCAGAAGGTGGTTATTGCAGGAGGAGGAGATTCAGCCTTGGATTGGAGTATCTTCTTGGCCGATGTGGCATCCGAAGTTACTTTGGTACATAGAAGGAATGAATTTCGAGGAGCGCTTGATTCGGTCGAAAAAGTGCAACAGCTCAAAAATCAGGGAAAAATTAACTTGATTACCCCAGCGGAGGTTACCGGACTCAGCGGTGGGGATACATTGGAATCGATTACCATAAAAAAAGCAGGCGATACACCAGAAGGAATTCAATTAAAAGTAGATTCTTTTATACCGTTGTTCGGGTTGTCGCCAAAACTTGGCCCCATAGCTGATTGGGGACTTGAAATTGAAAAAAATGCTATTAAAGTCGATAATACCTTGGATTACCAAACGAACATCCCAGGAATTTATGCGATAGGAGATGTAAATACGTATCCTGGAAAATTGAAATTGATTTTATGCGGTTTCCATGAAGCAACATTGATGTGTCAAAGTGCCTATCAGCGAATTTTTCCAGATAAAAAATACGTAATGAAGTATACGACCGTAGGGGGTGTTACTGGTTTTGATGGAAGTAAGAAGGAAGCCCCGAAAGCCGTTGTAAAGAAAATTGAATGATCGTAAGCGAGTAGTTTAGCCAGATGGTGAAACAGTGAGATGGTGAAATAGCGGGAGAGTGATTTAGTTGTAAACTAAATAGTATGAATAATGACAGTACAGCGTTTTGATGATTTAAAAGTTCGGCAAAAATCACAGGACTTGGCGGTTAAAATATATGGACAATTTTCTGGAATACGTGATTTCGGTTTTCGTAATCAAATCACGCGAGCTTCGGTATCAATTTCCAACAATATTGCTGAAGGGTTTGAAAGGAGTTCAAACGCGGATTTCAAGAGATTCCTTTATTTTTCCTTGGCATCCAATAGTGAAGTACAATCAATGCTTTATTTGTCCGAAAGGCTTTAGCTTGCTAAAAACGAAAAAGCGAAGGAGCTGATCGCCGAAACCAATGAAATTTCAAAAATGTTGTATGCCTTTATGAAATCAATGAAATGATGTAAAGATTAAGATCACCTAGCGAACATATAACTAACATACTATCTCACTAATAACCTAACCGATTTACCAGCGCGCTCACTATTTAACTAATTCACCAACATACTAATTCCACGAACATTGTCAGACATTAAGATTAATATAACGGACCGAGAAGGTGTTACACATCAGGTAGACGCTCCTACCGATATGAACATGAATTTAATGGAAGTCGTTCGCGCCTATGAACTTGCGCCAGAAGGTACGGTAGGAATTTGCGGTGGTATGGCCATGTGTGCTTCCTGTCAATGTTATGTAAACTCGGCACACGAACTTCCTGAAAAATCGGATGATGAAGACGCCATGCTAGCGGAAGCATTCTACGTTGAGGATAACTCGCGTTTAGGCTGTCAGATTCATATGACCCAGGATTTAGACGGGCTAGAAGTAGTATTGGCACCAGAGAGCTAGAGCTTTTTTTAATCAAATTCGTGCCTGATAGGTAAACAGGTTAAAATACCTTCCTTCTTTCGCAATCAGCTCATCGTGCGTTCCCCGTTCAGCGATTTGACCGCTTTCAATCACAAGAATTTGATCTGCTTTTCGAATGGTACTTAATCTGTGAGCTATTACAAAGGTGGTTCGGCCTTCGGTTAAAGTCGCTAAACTTTTCTGAATGAGAGCCTCGCTCTCGGTATCTAGGTTCGATGTTGCTTCATCCAATATCAATATTTTAGGGTCTGCCAATACCGCTCTCGCAATTGCAATGCGTTGACGTTGCCCACCGGATAGTTTTACGCCCCTTTCGCCGATCAGGGTATCGAGACCCTCTTCGAAACGATCTGTAAACTCATCTACATAGGCTGCTTTCACGGCCTTTGCCAATTCTGTCTCTGTCGCATTTGGTCTTGGGAATAAAATATTCTCTCGAATACTGCCCTCGAACAAGAACTCGTCTTGCAGAACAACACCGAGATGCTGTCGGTAACTGCTTAATTGTACCTTGGAGACATCTTGACCATCAATGGTAATGGTGCCCGATTGCGGATTTAAAAAAGTAGCAGCCAAGCCTGCAATCGTCGATTTTCCCGAACCTGAACTACCTACCAAGGCTACTACGGATCCAGGGGTTACGCTAAAATTGATTTCATGCAATACTTCTTTATCCTCCTCGTACGCAAAGGAAACATTTTTAAATACGATATCGCCTTTGATATCGTCCAATAGTATGGTTCTGTTTTCTTCATCCGATTCGGGGACCATGTTCATCAATTCCTCCGTACGGTCAAGACCTGCCAAAGCCTCGGTTAATTGACTTCCAATGTTACTCATCTGAACAATGGGTGCGATCATGAGGCCTAACAAAAAGGTAAATGTTAAGAACTCACCAACCGTTAACTCCTTGAACATGATTTCATACCCTCCCATTCCCATAACCCCTGTGGTGGCAATCCCCAATAAAAAAGTAGAGGAACTAGTCATAAAAGCGGTTGCGGTAAGACTCTTTTTTACATTTTGGAAAAGCTTTTGCACTCCAAGTTCGAATACTTTATTTTCTTGTTTTTCTGCATTAAATCCTTTGATGACACGAACCCCTCCGAGAGTTTCGGTGAGTCTACCCGTTACTTCCGCATTGATTTTTCCACGATTTCGAAAAATGGGGCGAATCACCTTAAAAGCCTTTAATGCAATGAAAGCAAAAATGGCCAACGGAATTAAGGTAAACAAAGTCATTTGCCAACTAATGTTCAGAAGTAGTACCAACGAAACGATAGCGGTAATACTTCCACCAACCAGTTGTACCAACCCTGTTCCTATGAGGTTCCGTACCCCTTCCACATCGGTCATGATTCGCGATACCAGGGCGCCTGATTTGGTGTTGTCAAAGAAGCGAATGGGTAGTGAAAGTACTTTTTTCTGAACTTGTGCTCGCAGTTCGGAGATTAGATATTGCGCCTGTACACTTAAAATCTTGGTAAGCAAAAAGGAAGTGACCGCCTGAACCGTTATGGCCAAAATAACGGCACCGACCAACAATTTAAGAAAATCAATATCCTTGTTGGGGATAATATCATCCATCAGATATTTGAGCGACATGGGAGCTACGAAACTGGCCGCCTTACTAATGACGATTAATAGTAGACCAATAAATACGAGGTTTCGCCTAGGCCAAATGATGGTCTTGAATGCGGTAAGAATACTAACTTTCTTTTCTGCCATAGTGTAGATTGAAAACTTCAAAATTACACTTTATAACTGGAACAACTAGTAGGCGTATACAGGACCTTTATGCGTTTGGTTATCGACCGTTAAAAAGTAAAGAAATACGCCTTTTCGCACATCGAATTCCTTTAGGTCAAATTCGGTAGAAATTTTCCCTTGGGGTGCATTGCCTTCGTGTAATGTTTTGATGGGGTTCCCATAGTGGTCATTCAGGGTCAGGATAGAGGACATTTCCTTGGGAAGGTCGTAGGAGATGATGATTTTTTCACCTTCATTATAAATACTTATAGGGATTTTTCGCCCGTCTACTATGATCTCTGTTAACACATCTGAACTATAAATGACTAGTTCATCCCGATTGCTATGATTATAGATTTTTGCCAAAACGGTCTCTGTCACGGGGTCATAGAAATAGGAGGTCTCGTTTTGATGCATTAAATCGTGCATCGACCCTGCAGGTTTTATGAGACTGCCAAAAGATCGAAGCGCTTGTGGGTTTGGATGCGTGTACTTGAATCGAAGCATGATCCAAGTATCTTCTGGAGCATCCCACTCAAAACTTAAATCGTACAAGGGAGTTTTGTGAGCACCATATTCAAATTCATATGTGGCGTAGGCAGCAAGAAAAAACATTTCATTATCTAATGTGTCTTCTTTGATAAACGTCTTTTGAGTTTCCCTATTTTTGAGGAATAGCGAATTGAACCGTTGACTATGCTCATGTACGGGGTCTTCTAACCCAAAACCCGTTGCAATAGTTAAAACCCCAAAACTATGGACGGGCGCATAATAAACGGTTGGGTCAAACGGCAAGGGAGTACTGTTTTTTGTATTGTTGGACGATGTTGAAGGAAATAAGTATATACCCTTGTGTTTGCTTTTTCCTCCATGGTGATGTCCAGAAACCGATGTCTCTTGTATTGGTTTCGAAGGAGGAAGAGGTACTTGGGAAAAGCTTCTATCTTTGTCAAATAAGACCGTATTTGTATGAAGCTTCGTATATTTTATGGGCTGTAAAATCTCTTTATAGCTGATTTTTTCGAAATAATTGTTGACATCGACTTTTCCTTCAATATGAAAACCGATGGCGTAATTTTCAATGGCAACATCACTTACTTTTGGCGCGGACGCGGTTCCTTTATCCACAATCCAAATAGCGGTAGACCCTACCTGACGTGTGCTCATCTTAAATGTGCTGTTTTGGAGGTAAGCCACCCCCGGTATAATTCCGATTGTATTATTTTGGAACTGAAATTCTTTTAATACCAGGTTTTTAGAACTACTGATCGCTCCAAGGGAAAAATTTGTTATTCGATTTCCAGTGGATCGCCAAATACCTTTGTGGTCAAAGGCATCTACTTGCATACCGATGGTTCCTTTGGAGGGCAGTGGACCATACGCCGTTATAGTGTTATTATTCAATTCAAAAAGGGTGTTGGTAAAGGGCCATTGATGGTTTTGATAACCCTCTTGTAACAAAAGACCAATACCGTTGGTAGAATCCCGTACCAGTAGTTCGTTTTCTACAATGGTCTGGAATGGGTTTCGCGATACGAGGGCAAACAGTCCTTTTCCATTTCTATTGATGAGGGTATTGCCGTAAATTTTGTTGCCGGAACCGACGCCCGAGGCTGCGCAGCTAATGGAGCTACCTGAAAGAGAAACAAAAGTGTTTTTTTGAATGTTGGCCTTCGTTTTATCTAAGTATAGATCGGTATGTTTGGAAGCGGTAAAAACAGAGTGCTCTATTGTCGCGTTGATTGAAGTGGTTCCAAACCATGATAGCGCGGGCTTGGTTTCCTTTATTCCCAATCCCTTAAAAAGAACACCGCTCATATAAATATCCGATGCATCCTCGATTTCAATGAATCCTTGTAGCGTGTTTGAGGCTGTAGCAATGGTTATATACCTAGTGGGCAAGGGGATTTTTTCTATTTCGAGAGCATGTAGATCGAATGTTTGATGAACATTTTCTAGGATGCCATTCAATACCAATTGCCCTTTGTTTTTTACAAGTAGGTTCCCAGGGCGGTCGTTTGAACTTTTTAATAAAAGCTCGAAATTCGTAGTGCGCGGTTTTTCTTTGCTACCTATTTCGAATCGGCCGCCATCGATTTCGATTTGCTGGGTTACGATTACCATGCCCGATTTATCGGAGGCACGTAGTGTTCCCCTGACCACAATTTTCTGAACGATTAAAGAGTCTGCACTCAATTCTAATAGTTCTCCTTTCTCAACAATAAGTTCGGTGCGTATTTCGGTAGTGTAGTCAGCCGTTTTTGTGCGTGTCTTTTTTTGCCCCTGTAGGGTCATCATACAGCAAAACCATAGGATGCAGGCTATTTTAAACCGTATATTATTGCTTGCCATTCGAATGGGTTCTATTCCTAAAACAGAAAAAAGAAACGCTTATTTTATGGTTTGATGATTTTTATGGGCAGTGAACTCACCAAAAAGTTAATATCTAGAATATAAGTCCCCGATTGCATCATGTACTGCCCTATAGGAATACTATGCAAACCGTCTTCCTGTTCTTCTACCAGTAAGGTCTTCACTTTTCTGCCAAGTATATCATAGATAGAAATGGCCACGGTTTGGTCTTGTAAGAGCGTATATTCCAATCTGGAATCAGCTGTAATGGGGTTGGGGTATACCCTTGCGTCCAAAACAAATTGGCGAACATCGCCATATTCAATACCGAAGTTGTTACCGGTCTTCTCGCCCTTGGGAATTAAATTGACCTGTGCCAACCCTTCCTCGTTGGTGACCATTTTTAAGTAGACCGCTCCTTGGGCCGAATCAAAATAATAGGTTGTAGCGGTAGCTTTCTCCAGGTCTGCCAAGCTGTTTGCTTGGGTAATAGGTGTATCTTCCCTATCGAGTACTTCGATTCCTGTATAGGGGAACGGATGTTTAAAGGTTGCCCACTCGCCTTCCTTCTCCATCACACTTCTCAGTTCCAACAGGTTGTCTTTTTCATCTATTTCCCATTGTCCTAATATCGTATAGCTTTGTTGGCCAAAGAAATTAAAAAATCGTTGATGGGCCCATTGTTGTTTGGGAATTCGATGCCTGTCAAAATCCCGAACCAAGGACACTTCCTGCTCCAGATCAAAACCGATACCGTTCATCTTGAGCTGCATAATGCCGGCAGCTTCTAAAATATACGCCTGCCATTCTTCACGGTATTCAATGGCGTCTTTTGCGAAGGAAGAATAGGGGTGTGCAATAAGAACAGGACGGTCGTACCCGCTAAGGCTGCCGTCCTCATCGAATAAAAAAGAGGAGTTTTGGTTACGTCCCTTTGAACCACCGGTGCTCATCCAAACGGGCAGGGTTTCTCCTTTCAGTTGAATCCCCTTGAAAAAATTTTTTCCTCTGTGCCCGCCAAAGCCTACTACCGCGGCAGCTACCTTTCCTTCCTCGATATCCTTGTTGATATCGATAAAGGTTACGTTGGTCAACTTGGGCTGTTTGCGCCCTCCTTGGGAAATGGAATAATACCCTGCCCTTCGATCGCCATGTCGTAAATGGCGATTCTTTCCTCCGATGTCATTGGCCGATTTACCGATTACGACAGTGTTCTGTACATACGACTCCGACGACAGGAGTCCGATGGCATTGTCTGCAACCATAAAGTTATCGAGTGTAACGTTGGTGATTTCGGTCCATACCCCGCTCATGGCATTTTTGTAACTGGTGAAATTATTAAAGGTCCACATGAGATCCCCATTTTGAAACTTGGTCATAAAAAGACCATGTCCGTGACCAACTTGCCCATACAATGCAGTGTTTGAAACACCTTCATGGCCTAGGTTCCCGGGAACGGAACAAGAGTGTGCCACATTGCCATCGAATACGACTTCCCGAGGTAACAGGTCGATTTCTTTAAAATCACGGCTCCGTCCCCGTGTATCAAAAAAGAACCCGGTACCGCGTTCCGAACCGGCCACATGATTATCGATCAGATTATTGTGAACGTTTCGCATCCAAAAACCACCGACACGTTGCTCACCCTGATTACTTCCCCCACCACCGTCTCTTGGAAAGGCAAAGAAACCGTCGTCGGGTTTCCGAACAAGAATAGCCAAGTTATGCCTGAATGTATTGTTTATTTCCGGCCCATCTTCTGCTGGGATAAATACGTGGTTACGGACATTAAAAGCAACCACGTCTTCGACCAATACATTATCTGTTCTGTGTAATACGACTCCTCTTTGCAGGCTATTATGGATGCTTGAGTTTTTGATGTAATCTCCTTCACGATCGCCGGCCAAATGCCAGTGCAGATTGTATCTCGCTTCAATTCCCGGTTGTCCCATTCTAGTAAATTCTACCCCTTCTATGTGAATAGGTCCAGAATCATTTAAAATCATGGTATGTCCTCCGTATCTAATACCTTCTGAATTTTCGTCACCTTGAATTCTGATGTTTCGGGTGAGCATCCCTATTTCGGCACGTTCATCGAGTAGTTTTCCTTCATATTCCTGGATTTCCCCGAAATGCGGAAATCGTAGGGCGGGAATAAATGAGATGTCCCTTCCATTGACCTCGGTAATGACCAATTCCTCGGCCTCAAATGGGTCATATCCGCTAGGGGCCAGGGCAATTTTATCTCCGGCACGCCATCCGGTAGGAATTTGATCCAAGGTAATGGTAGTTGCTCCTGGTTGTACGGTTCCCTCTAGTTGCCCCCAACTAAGTTTTTGTGCGCTGGCGCCATGAAGTTGTAACGACCCTCCCGAAAAAGTAGTCAAAAAACGGCCCCCAAAAATCGCTTCATCTACCTTTGGGCCATTCAATGTAATCACTGCAATACTTTGGAATGGGCTTGCTACCGTCCCCACTTGCAACAACCCCTTAATCTTTATGGTTTGTGCCGTAAGGGATAGATTTTTGTCCTGGAAAATCAAACTCCCTTCAATCAAAAGATCTCCCAAGTCTGGGGTCGATACATCCAACAAAATACTTTTGCCTGCTGGGATGGTTACATTCTCATTTGCTTGAGGCACTTTTCCAGAAGGCCAGCTATTGGGACTTGACCAATTTTCTTGCGCAACGCACATACTGGAAATAACGAGTGTCAACACCAGAAGTACGCCTACTTTAAAGATTTTCATAAAAAATATTGTTTTGGTTAAGTAGGAGGAGATTAAGGTTTGATTACTTTCACTGCGACATTTTGATCTGCAAGCTGGAAACTTACAAGATAGATACCGCTTTGTAGGTTAAGATTATCCAATGGAATAGTGTGATTGCCGGGGTCTTGTTGTTCGGTATACAGGGTTTTTATTTTGCGGCCCGTAACATCGAACAGCCCAACCCCTACGAATTGCTCTTTGAGCAATGTATAGTTTAATGACGATGCTTCGGTAAGCGGATTGGGAGTGATGCGAACATTAATAACATCTTCGAAATTTTCAGCACTTGTAATTCCGTTCCCAACATCGATACCTTCAGCGGCATTAATTCTTACGAATGCATTCCCTTGTTGGTCAGTGACTAATTTTACCAGTACGGTGTTGGTATTTTTATCGAAAAAGTAGGTGGTCCTATTTGCACTGTTCAAATCGCTTTCACTAGCTACTCCCACGATTTCCATTTCATATGCATCTGTAAGTTTTACTTGGCTGTAAGGGTAAGGATAACGTATGATCGTCCAATTACCTTGCTGTTCCAGAATACTCCGCATTCGAATGGCTTGGCCATCATCATCTACCGACCATTCTCCCTGGAATTGATAGCTGTTTTTGCCCTCAATACCAAAATGAAAGGTTTTACCAGATTGTTGGGACTCGATGAACTTATTATCCTTCCCGATAAGGTTAATATCTAAGTAAAAGGGAATATCTCCGAATTGTAATTGTAGTATGTTTTGAGCATCGAGCACATAAGCGCGCCAATCTTCATGATAGATGGCACTGTCGTTTATGAGAGTAGAGGCTTCATGCACTACAATTACCGGTTTCCCGTACCCCGTTAAGCTACCATCCTTATCCAATATAAAAGACCCTGTTGGCCTATCTTTCTTGGAGCCTTTGGTACGCATGTAAATGGGCTGCGAGTTGATGAGTTTAATCCCTTCGAAATAGTTTTCACCGTAATGGCCCGATTCGCCGACTACGGCGGCGGCAACATCTTCATCCCCTATTGCAGCGTTGATGTTTACAAAGGTGACGTTTTTAAATTTGGGTTGTTTTGGTCCTCCTTGAGCAATGGAATAGAACCCGGCACGTTTATGGCCATCCCGTAAAACTCTATTGGGGCCTCCAATAGTATTTTCTGACCGGCCGATGATGATACCATCTTCGATATAAGATCTGGAGGACATTAGAGCAGATGAATTATCGGCTAAAATAAAATTACTAAAGGTGGCATTGAGCATTTCGCTCCATACCCCGCTCATGGCATTCTTATACGCGGTGAAATCGCTGAATTTCCACATCAGATCTCCATTTTTGAAGCCATCAATGAAAAGACCATGACCATGACCTACTTGCCCGTATGTAGCGACATTGGTGACAGCATTATTATTCGCACCAGGTACCGAACAGGAGTGCACCACATTGTCCTTAAAAACAATTTCTCTGGGAAGTACATCAAATTCCTTATAAATCCTGTCTTTGGCAAAACCGTCAAAGAAAAAACCAACACCCCTTTCGGAACCGGCGGAGTGGTTACCGATTAGATTGTTATGCGGATTTCTCGACCAGAACCCCGCGACCCTATGCTCACCTTGACGGCTTTGCTTGGTTTCTTTCCCTTCCACCGGAAAAGCGAAAAAACCGTCGTCTGGCCTTAGCATTAACATGGCCAAATTGTCTTTGAACGTATTGTTTACCTCATTGCCATCTTCCGCGGGAATGAAGGCATGATTTTTTATATGATAGGCTACCACATTTTCAATTATTACGTTATCGGTACGGTGCAGTACTACACCTCTTTGTAACGCATGATGAATACTCGTATTTCGAACAAAATCACCTTCGCGATCTCCGGCAATATGCCAATGGAAACTATATCTCCCCTCATTCCCGGGCTGTCCCATTTTTAGAAGTTCTACACCTTCCACGTTGATAGGGCCTGAACCATTGAGAATCATAATATGCCCGCCAAAACGAAGTTCCTCAGAATCGGCTGCGCCTTGTATCTTAATGTTTCTTGTTAAAAGCCCTACTTCTGCTCTTTCATCTAAAGTTTTGCCTTCATAGGTTTGAAGTTCCCCGTAATGCGGATATTGTAAGGCTGGTGTAAACGAAATCTCGTTACCGTTAACCGCCGTGATGGTAACTTCTTCTGCTTCAAAAGGGTCATACCCGCTTGGCGCGATTGCCAATTTATCGCCTGCTTCCCAACCATTTGTATTCTGGTCTAAGACAATTTTGGTCGCTCCGGGCTGTACAGTTCCCTCCAGCTGTCCCCAGCTTAGTTTTGAGGCGGACGCGCCGAATAATTGGAGTGAACCGCCTTCGATGGTACTTAGAAAACGTCCACCGTAAAGTGGATTTTCTGTTTTAGGACCATTTAAGGTTATGGTGGCGTTATTTTGAAAAGGAAATAGGTCGCTACCAATTTGCAGTAGCCCCTTTATCAAAATGGATTTGGCTGTGAGCTCAAGGTCCTTTCTATCAAAGACCAAACTTCCTTCAATAACGATATTCCCCATATTGGGTGGGGATATGTCAAGTAAGATTTGCTTATCGGCAGGGATAATAACATCTTCATTGGCTGCTGGTACGCGACCATTGGGCCAAGATATAGGGTTCGACCAGCTGTCTTGTGCCCAAAGATTTATACGGATCAAAAAGATCGCACATACAGACAAAACACTGATTCTCGTGCAATAGTTATTCATAGCATGAGTGGTTAAGTTCTTGATACTTGGGGAGTATCATGTTCTTAGCAACGTTTTTAACAAACGTATTTCGATTCAAATTAATATGTGAATAACAACGGTAATTTGGTGCACCCTACCTTTTTTCGATGAAATGCACTTTTTTAAAATTCCTCATAAATACTGTGAGCCGTTGAGCAGCTGTATTCTTTGCTTTCATCGATGAATAAAACTTATCTTTAGCATGCTATACTAAATGGAATACATCAAAAAGAATTTGGCCCATGATTTCGATACAATATTCAAATGCCTTTCTATTTCTTGTTTTTTTACTCGTATCTGGTAAGACCGAGGCACAGTCTGAATCGGAAATTGAAAGTTGGAAAAACCAAGCGGACAACGTTACGATCATCAGGGATGATTTTGGCGTTCCACATATTTATGGAAAGACAGATGCGGATGCCGTTTTTGGTTTGTTATACGCACAATGTGAAGATGATTTTAACCGAGTTGAGCAGAATTACATATGGGCTACCGGCCGATTGGCAGAAGTAGAAGGGCGGGAAGCACTCTATAGCGATTTACGTGCAAAGCTTTTTATGACGGAGGGGGAAGCGAAAGAGCAATATGAGAAAAGCCCTGGTTGGTTAAAGAAACTATGTGACGCTTTTGCAGATGGGATTAATTACTATTTATACACACATCCTGAAGTACAACCCAACCTTTTGACCAGATTTGAACCTTGGATGCCCATGTATTTTAGTGAAGGTTCTATTGGTGGTGATATTGAACGTATCTCTACTAGGAAGATCAAAGCGTTTTATGAAGGCAATATGGAAATTCCGCAAGCCGAAAAATTGAAAATTCAACAGGAGGCTGAAACAGCCGAACCCCAAGGATCTAATGGTATTGCCATTTCAGGTAAATTAACGCAATCGGGCAATGCAATGCTATTGATCAACCCACATACTTCTTTTTACTTTCGGGGGGAAGTACATGTGGTCAGCGAAGAAGGGCTCAATGCGTATGGCGCGGTTACTTGGGGCCAGTTTTTTGTGTACCAAGGATTCAATGAAAAAACAGGTTGGATGCATACCTCTACCTACACCGATGTGATGGATGAATTCAAAGAAAATATCCTTACTATAGATGGAGAAGCACGGTATCAATATGGGGAAGAACTACGAACGCTACGAAAATCGGAAGTGACCTTAACGTATAAAACTGCTGAAGGTTTTGAAAAGAAAACCTTTCCAATGTACCATACCCATCACGGACCCATTACCCATATGGTGGACGGGTTTTGGACATCTTCTGCGATGATGTGGAGCCCCGTTCGAGCTCTGGAGCAGTCTTTTATAAGAACAAAGCAATCGGGATACAAAGGGTTTCGGGAGATGATGGATATACGCACCAATTCTAGCAACAACACGGTTTACGCAGATGCGGAAGGGAACATCGCATATTTTCATGGGAATTTTATTCCTAAAAGGGACACGATTTTTGATTACTCTAAACCGGTAGATGGTTACAATCCAAAAACCGATTGGCAGGGATTGCATACTGTAGATGAGAATATTCTTTTGCTGAACCCTGAAAATGGGTGGTTGCAAAATTGTAATTCAACACCCTACACGGCCGCTTTGGAGTTCAGCCCTAAAAAGCAAGATTATCCCAATTATATGTCGATTGACAGGGAGAATTTTCGTGGAGTACATGCCATTTCCTTATTGCAAAATGGATCGGGATATACGATGGATGATTTGATAGAATTAGCCCATGATCCCTATTTACCCGCGTTCGAAGTATTGATTCCTGGTTTGATAGAAGCATATGAACGGTATGATGATAAAAACCCGAAATTATTGGAGCCCATAAAGACTTTGGACGAATGGGATTTTAAAACAAGTAAAGAGGCGGTAGCAATGACTTTGGCCCATTTCTATGGCACGGCACTACTACAGCGGGGAATACGACCCGATAATCGCAGTGCAATGAAGCTTTTAACATACTTTGGAAGCGATTCACCTGCTGGGGAACGTACACGTATTTTTGAAGAAGTAATAGATCAATTGGTGGCTGATTTTGGAACATGGAATGTTCCTTGGGGCGATGTACACAGATACCAACGGCTAAATGGTGCTATTCGGCAAGCTTTTGATGATAGTAAACCGAGCATTCCTATTGGTTTTGCTTCTGGAAGATGGGGGGCATTGGCGGCCTATGGCGCAAGGTACACGAACAATACAAAGAAGATTTATGGTACAAGGGGGAATAGCTTTGTTGCTGTAGTCGAATTTGGTGATAAGGTGAAGGCGAAAAGTATGTTGGCAGGAGGTCAAAGCGGGGACCCGACCTCTCCACACTTTGATGATCAAGCACAGCGGTATGCCGATAAGATGTTTAAAGAAGTGCCTTTCTATAAGGAAGATGTTTTAAAAAGAGCCAAAGAAACCTATACCCCTGGGGAAAAACGATAAACCATTCCTTTTCTTAAGAAACAATAGAAAGTAGCAAGGAGGCGATACGGTGCGTACCCAATTAGTCTTTTGTAATGATCAAAGTGGCTTTTGATCCTGCGGAAAGCAGCCATTTATTGGAATAAATCAATTGCCCTTGGTCATCATAAACATCCACCTGAGCGGTATTGGGAGAGGAAGACCCTTCGTTTAAAGCTTCGAAGTCAATCCGGTTAAAGCCTTTTTGCAAATCAATGTTGACCCCTTTAAAGCTTCCGGTAAGCAAGGTATTGGGGTCGATAACCATATCGTTGTGGGAAATTTTTACCCGATCCCCATCTACATACTCATGGTCTCTGCATACCACTCCTATAAATTTTCCACTGCTTTTGACATCACCGAGGTACATATTGCCGAAAAAATTTGAAGAACCTTCTTTGTCGCCGGGGCGTGGACCTATTTTTGGATCTATTTTCATACCGGTACCTGCCTGAACCAATTTTCTATCGGGAAGCATTTTGACAGGTTTTCTCCCCAAAGAATCTTTGAAATTTATTTCAGGATCGTTTCCTACGATCGATGGCATTTTAAGGGAAGTCCCTTTTTTCTGGGTTCCCTTGGTATCCAGCTTATTGGCTGTTTCGATTTTCAAAGGTTTCGATGTAGGAATATCTGACTGGGCAATCCCGTCAAAGGATATCAGTACGAATAGCATAAAGATTGAGAAAGATCGAATCACAAGCTCTTAGTCGTTAATTGTTTATAAAATTAACAAATACCCTGCCATAGGGGCTTAAATCCCTGTTAAAATCGACTAATGGTTATAAAACCCCATTCCATAAACACCCTATGCCCAAACTTTTTTTAAAAAACCGAGGAAATTCCCGTGCATAATCTTCACGATATCGTCTTCAACATACCCCCGCGCCTTCAACAATGGCGGTATTTTTTGTAGATCCGCTATGGTGTTCACATCCATAGGACATTGCTCTGTACCGAAACCACCGTCTAGATCTGTGCCAATTCCAACATGATCCGCATTCCCGGCCAATTGGCAAATATGGTCGATATTGTCGAGCATTCGCTCTAGGGTGAGTCGCATTCCCTGTGGGGTAGAAATACCGCGTTTCCAATGGGGTATCATCATCCAGGCATCGAGGGCAGTCCCGATGACGGCCTTTCTATTTATAAGTTCCTTCAGTTGTTCATCCGAGAATTGACGGTTATGATCCACAAGGGCCCTGCAGTTGTTATGACTGGCCCATATGTGGCCGTTGAACACCTGCATGGTTTCCCAAAAACTTTGATCGCAAAGATGGGTGGCATCTAAAATGATGTTGAGGCGTTCTATTTCTTTTAGCAATGCTTTTCCTTTTGTACCGATACCGCCCACCGAGTTGGTGCCATGGGCATACGTACCCGGGCCATAGTGTGCAGGACCAATAGCGCGAAGCCCTTGTTCATGGGATTTTTTTAAATAACCAATATCTACGATGCTATCCGCCCCTTCCAAGGTAAGTATATATCCTATGGGAAGATTTTCAATAGGTTTTTCCCAAAGTGCCAGATGTGTTTCGAGCTGCTCAAGATTCGTGATTTGAGTAAGTTGCCCCTCGTCTTCCATTGCGCGGTACCAGGCGAGTTGTGCTTGTGTCTGCGCCCATGCTTGTTGTGGGGAGTTCCACCCGGGCAATGAACTTTGTGGTTTTACAAAACGCGCTATTTGTGTGGCCATACAAAGACCTACCTTCCCATTTCGCATTGCCTCAAAAGAAACGGTGTTGTTTCCGCGGTCTGGTTTATCCGTCATTCCCTGTTCGCTTTTTCGAATTGCATCGACTGACCAACGTAGGTCCCGGTTCCATTCCATGGCATTCATGGAAAGGTCTAAATGTGCGTCAAAAATGAACATTAAATGGTTATTTTTTGGTTTCGGGCAGCAACCTTCCATATACGCTTCAGCTGCTTGTTTTCTATCATAAATGCTTCTTCATATTTTGCAACTGTAGGGCATATGTGAATGGGGATCGCATAAAACCCATCCCCGACTTGCAGCCTATTTGCTTGATCGGTTTTCACCACAAGGTGCTCTTCGCTCTGACTTATTTGTTCACTGTTTTCCAGTCCTAGAAGCAGTACCCTAGGGAAGCTCATTTCAGGAGCAACGGATTTATGTCCAAGATCAAAACAGATTATATCTTCTGCGGGCTTACTTATAATTCTAGTAAATAAGATTGCAGCGTGTAAAAAAGGCATGTCCGGAAAACGCGCACTATACCCAGCATCCCATAAGAGCGTAGTGCCAGGGCTTGCCTCTACCTGGGTTCTTTTTGAATGAATTGGAAATGACGGAGACCCTCCTACAATAATGTTCGGAACAATGATGCCATTTTTCTTAATGGCATTTTTTAGGTTTAACACCATGTCAAAGGCTTCCTCGCAACGCCTAGTCCGTTCCGAAAGACCCGAATCCCGTATGTGCCCATCGTATGCATGCAATCCCATGGCCTGTATATAGGAATGTTCTTCCATTTTTCGATACAATTCGACTGCTTTTTCGTCGGGAATGCAGCCTGTTCTATTCATGCCATTGTTAATGTCAAGGTAAAGCGCCGCGCTCGTATTTTTTGTGGCAGCTGCCTTGGCAACCTTATCTAAAGTGCTGCTATTGTCGACTAAAGTCGAAAAGCGAGTAGCGGAATAGGTGGTCTGTAGTTTAAAGAAACGTTCTATATTGGCACCTACCGGTTGCATGGCCAATAACACATCTTCGGCATTGCATTGCCCTAATAATTCTGCTTCCGCAATGGTGGCGCATTTGAATTTTTGAATGCCGTGCCGTTGTTGCATCTGAATGATCTCTGCCATTTTATGGGTCTTGATGTGCGGTCTTAGGGATGAAAATCCGCCCGACATTGAAACCATTGTACGGATGTTTTCTTCTATTCTTTCGGGATAGAGCAACAAGGAGGGGGAGGTGATTTTTGAGGTGTCGGCAAGGGAATACCAGTTAGGATCCTTCATGATAGTTTAGGTATGTAGTTCAAACATTGCTTCGATTTCAACGGCTACCTGCCCAGGAAGCATCATACCTACGGCACTACGCACACCCACGCCATGTTCGGGGCCAAAGACTTCGGCCATGAGTTCGCTATATCCATTGATGACCAGCGGATGATCGTTGAAATCAGGAGTGCAATTGACCATTCCGAGTGTTTTTACCAAGCGTTTGATCCTGTTGACATCCCCAAAGTGAGTGGTAATGGTCGCTAGCATGGTCAGGGCCACTTGGCGGGCGGCATGTTTCCCATCTTCTAAGCTTAGGTCATTGCCAACGCGGCCGGTAATTAAGGTTCCATCGCTATTCATAGGGCCTTGCCCAGATACATAAAGAAAATTCTCTACTACCAACACCGGTCTGTACAAACCGGCCGGAGGTGGGGCAGGAGGTAAAATCAAACCTAGTTCTTGAATGCGATCGGAAGTTGTTTTCATCTGTTTAAATTTTATTTTTTACTAGGTCATAACCACCTGCCTGTCGTGCGGGTGTAATTCGCTCTGAAGCATCACGGTTGGAATCAAGAATTGTGATGGCCCATTTCATAGGGTTGTTTTACCGTTCCCTAACATCCTTATATAGATGGTCTTGGCACTCTTTTGCTTATCCCTAGATAAAGATATCCAACGCTAGTACACCCAAGAGCCCCATTACCCCTACGGTGGTTTCCATAACGGTCCACGTTTTAAGGGTGTCCTTTACTGAGAGATTAAAATATTCTTTATACAACCAAAAACCGCCATCATTTACATGTGAAAGCATCAAACTTCCGGAGCCTATAGCCAATACCATTAACTCCGGACTCACTCCCGACCCCGATAAGAGAGGAAGGGCAATGCCAGCTGCGGTTAAACCGGCAACCGTTGCCGACCCTACACAAACCCTAATAACCGTTGCTATGAGCCAGGCCAGGATGAGCGGCGAAATACTTGAACCTTTTAGCATATTTCCAATATAATCGCTTACGCCACTATCGATTAAAACTTCTTTTAAGGCTCCTGCCCCGGCTATTATTAAGAGTACCATCGTAATTCCGGCCACGGCACTAGATACGGAACTCATCACTTCGGTCATTTTCTTGCCACGCGCAAGTCCCAAGGTATAGATTGCCACTAAAACCGATACAAGCATTGCGATTACAGGATTCCCTAAGATACCAGTTATATCTTTTACAACACTCCCATCGGGAAGTAACACGTCTAATATTGCCGCAATACCAATTAGAATTACGGGTAATAGCGCGGTTACAATACTTGTGAAAGTACTGGGCATTTCGGCATCGGTGAGTACTTTAGGATTTAAAAACTCCTTTAAGGGCGTGGCCTTTATATTTTTAATAGTCCTTGAAAATAAGGGGCCTGCTACGATGATTGCCGGGATGGCCACGATAATACCGTACAGCAAGGTTTTTCCAATGTCAGCTTTGAACATTACGGCTATCCCGGTAGGGGCGGGATGGGGAGGCAAATACCCATGGGTGACCGAAAGGGATGCGAGCATGGGCAGCCCTACATAAATTAGCGGTAGCCCGGTAGCTGCGGCCACTGTAAAAACCAGCGGAATTAAAATAACAAAACCGACAGTGTAAAACATCGGGATACCCACAATAAAACCGGTAAGCACTACGGCCCACTGAATGTTCTTCTTTCCAAACTTGTCCACGAGCTTGGTAGTGATTTTTTGTGCCGCACCGCTATCGGCTACCAATTTACCGAGCATGGCACCAAGCCCAAGAATCATTATGAGCCCGCCAAGGGTTTTTCCAAGCCCGGTCTGTATCGAATCCACGACTTGTAAAACTTCCATACCTTCTGCAACCCCAACAAAGAGCGAAACGATGATAAAGGCAATAAAAGCGTTTAGTTTAAATTGGGCGATGAGCACAAAAAGAAGAATAATTCCTAAGACAACAATAGCAAGTGGCATGGGCTGGTTTTATAAAGTAGGTTAAATATACAATTTTACCGGTAGTGCCCTTTTCACCATATCACAGTGTTGGTGTTTTTATGACCTGTATCCTTGGATTGCTTTTATATACGAGGGTATTTTTAGGTTGGCCGATAGCTGATTTCTATTTTCCTTCAGAACAGAAGCTTTCGGGGCGACCTCATGTAGGTGTCGTTGCGAAATTGATATAGGAACTGAAATTCCTGTTCACTTTCCTGTGGATGGGCCTTTTTTAAGGCGGTACTCTATTCTAGCGTTATGAGGCGATCTTTTTTGAGATTCGCTGGAATAATTGTTATACCCTAGAGCCTTTTGGTTTGCGCATTTTTTTTGATTTTGGGACAACCGGTGCGGAAGCCGTTGCCGTGGTCTGCGTCGTCGTCGCTGTTACCTTCAAACCGGAGAAGAGGCGCTTGTCCTGGTCCTTTTTTCTACCTTGTTTTTTGTCCTTTTGGATTGATATTCCCCCCGTTGTTTTTATTTCGACAGTGAGGTCCTCGGCCATTTTCTGTCTTTCGTCCTGTGCCTTTGTCTTAGCGGTCCTGGCCCTAGCAGACAACCTGTGCCACCTTGAGAGGTGAAATGCGTTTGCGGCCCTTTGTGCGAATAGCGATCTTGTTAGCAGCGCGGTAAAGCCTACGAACACCACCGCACCGACTATAGGGAAGGCTATGGATGCGCCGACGCCGGTAGCTGCGAGGGTCAATCCCACGACCGTTGCCACAACACCGTACAAAAAACTCAGTGGCTGTGGTTTTATGAGCTTTATCCCGTATTCGTTTTTTAGATTGGTCCTGTTGGCGTGTACAAAGGAACTGAGTCTTAATCTTCTAGACCTTTTATTGTGTTGTACGACTTTCTCGGAGTTCTCAATTTCATTGTATGTCCTTGCTACGTTTTCGGCAGCCTTTTGGAATGCGGCATTCAGGTCTAGTGCTCCTCCTTCTTCGGATGTGTAATGCCCTCGCAGGTCGTTGAACATGCGTTTATAGGTAAGCATTTTTTGCTGTTCTTCCTCATTGATGTCGTTGGCGGTATCGAACATGGTGGAGTTGACCGCGAACCTTGCCCCTTCCGCGGTTGCGATGATCCTTCCGATGGCTGCCCATGGCAGGGCTTTCCCTACGACCACGGCCCCTTTTCCGTTGAGACCTGACTGTGCCTTTGTAATGGTACTGGCATATAGTTTTGGGCTCAGGTTGTTCGGGTATAAGCTGTTTTCCTTAAACATGTCCTTCAGGTAGAGGGCCTGTTTTGGGGAGAGACCGCTTTCGTCGAAAGCTTGTGCCATTTGTGGGTTTTCCCCATTGATATTGTTTCCCTTCTCAGCAGCTTTTTCGGACTCGCTCACTATATCGTTGGCTCCCTTCGAGGATGTAAGGAGTTTATAGGCGTCGACCTGTATGGTTTGATCCGAGGAGTTGGTGGAGTCATATATGCCATCGTTTGGCAGGGCTATGGTCCAATAGGGGGTTTCGTCGTCCTTTAGGTTCTGGGATTTTATGGCCAGGGATTGATCCGCCCCGGCCTTTTTGGTAAGGTTTGGCAGTTGTTCCGCCATAGTATCGTCCGATGCGTATAGGACGATCTCATCGATTTTAGAGTGGAAGTTTACATCCACCTCATTCCTCATGTTCTCAAAAGAGATGTCGTTGGAACTGATGGAGGTGTGTGGTCCCATGAGCCTGTCCAAAGAGGTATTTGCCAATACCGTGTCGAAATTGACGCCCTTGCTGCGGGTGGAAAAGACCTTTCCGAGCTTGCGTTTATAGTCTTCTTGCTTGGCCTGGGCAATGGCATTTATCATTTGGCCCTTTCCAACGATGTCCGAGTTTCCTTTTAATTGTTCTTGCTTTTTTTTGCTGAGTCCCGATTTGGACAGTAGTTCCGGCATGCTGGCGTTGGGTAGCTTGCTGGCGTAGAATGCTTTGGTGGCATTCGGTATCCCTGCCACTTTTTCCTTCCATAGGTCTACCATGAAGGGTTTCAATGCATTTTGCCTTTGTTCGGTCAGTCCAGAAATGACGACCCGTTCCAAAGGGCTTGTTTCCATAAGGGTTTTGGCGAGCCGTTCTATGTTGTCGTCAGTTGCCTCGATGATGACCATCCTTGCCCTATTGGCCGCTGAATTGGCCCATGCCTCGGGATCTTTATTATAGTCCCTGGCCAAGGTCTGCTCGCTAAAGTTGGAATACTCGTGCATTACCTTTTTGTAGAACCGCTTTAGCTGTTGCTCGTAAATAAGTTCAGGTATTTCGAGTTCGATGTCGAAGGCATCTTCACCATGGATATCCTCGTGTACGAGCTCCTCTATCTCCTGTTCATGTTCCAGGAAATCTTTTACATCCTCTTTAATGGCGTCCGCTATTTCTTCCGGCTCTATATATTTGTTGTCCGGATCGTTATACTCGCTTGTGGCAATGCGTTCGAGCAGATCGACATCTTCCTCGATTCGGAGGATGTTTTTTTTGATCCAGTGCAATAAGCCACCCCTTTGCGTAGTATCGGCCGTTACCGATAGTTCTTGTTCTTCGTCCTCGCTATCGGAACCATAATCGCTGATTTGCTCCAGGGCTGGTGTGGGATCTTCTCCATCTCCATCAGAGCCGCTTTTGGAAGTCAAAGGGACGGTCATATGGCTTAGTCTCGAGGCTGCGGTAAGATCTATTTCTTCTTCTTTTTCTTCCGAATCAATATCTTGATCTTGTCTTTGCCATGTTCCACTGGTAGGTTCATCAAGACCAAAACTCGTTCGAGGTGTAAAATAGGGACTTTCCCACTCCTGATCGGAGTCTGACGAGGAATAATATTGAATCTCTGGATCGGGGTAATCTTCTTCGTAAGATGGGACATTTTGATATTCCCCAGATCGGGTAAACAGCTCATTGATATGGACCAATGCGTGTACTTTACTTTCTAACAATGGATTGTTTTCCATTAATTGATTGAAATTTTCAGGGGAGGCATTGTATATCGCATTTTGTTCTTCGCGCGACATGCGAAGTGAGATTCCAAATCGTTTGCCGAAACCTGTTAGGGACAAGATATTTTTAAGATTGTTCTTGATACTGTCTAATCCTTTTTGGGAAATGTTCGATGGCCTTTTTTTAGTAGTACCCTCATACGAGTCATACTGCTGTGCAGTGAAAAGCAAAGAGAAAGCCTTTCTTCGGTTATTAACGATATCGGTTTTATTTCCAATAAGTTCCCCCATGCGTTTTACAATGAACTCTGGTGCAGTTTGTAATTTGGAGATCATACCAAATAAAAATACCTGCTCTGCGCTCTTAGAAGTCTTGGATTCCGCTAACCTAAATGCTGCAATGGTCTTGCCTATTATTTCCGTTCTTTCTTGTGGTGTCATCACTGCATTGTTTTTATTGGATTTCAACCTTATGTTTTGGCCCTTTTCTATAAAGAAGTGTGGTTTGGGTTTGTTTTCCCCTAATTAAAAAAAAGGATGAAAGCTCCGTTTTTAGGAGGTTCAGGAAGTTTTTGTAGTCCTTTCCATCAATGAAATAATTTTTAAATGATGGTAATTCTTACATGTCGAATGGATAAAACGCATATCCACATAAAAAGAAGGCAGATGAAACACATTTCATTTGCTTTTAAAGAAACGTATCTTGTAATATTAATCTGAAAAATATGATATTCGAATTGCGTTTAGGATGGTGTACATTGCGAATAAGGTTTCAGACTTTTCGACCAAAAAAGGGTTATTTTAAATACACTGAATATTTTTTGAGGTTTTTATTCTTTTGTAGCGGATTTTGCTCTGGACCGACCTTTAAAAAGGTATTTTGAGATTTTATTTGCTATCAGTGGACTGCAGTTAAACGAGACTGTTGTGAAGATTGATTCGAAGTATTTTCGTTTGGAAGAATTTACAGAGCACCTTAGTCCAATATCAAAGGAATTGAAAAAGGTCTTCCAAACTATATCTGTTTCGACATACCGTATGTTTTTTCTAGGAAAAAAAACGCCCGTACGATTGTATTCAAGGAGACTTTCGTACGGGAGTTGTTTTAAATTGTTACTCTTCTGTTTCCGGAGATAAATACCGATACACAACCCCGGCCAAGATGGCACCAAGGATAGGTGCTGCCCAAAATAACCAGAGTTGGCCCAAGGCCCAATCGCCAGCAAACAAAGCCTGACTTGTGCTTCTAGCAGGATTTACCGATGTATTGGTTACAGGGATGCTAATAAGATGTATGAGGGTCAAACAAAGACCAATGGCGAGCCCCGCCAAATACTTTGGAGCTTTCGAATGGGTGGCGCCTAAAATAACGAACAAGAAAATAAAAGTCATGACAACCTCCGTAATTAAGGCAGAAAGCATCGAATAGCCTCCTGGCGAATGTTCTCCGTATCCATTGGCGGCAAAACCTCCAATGCCTTCAAAACCACTTTTTCCGGTGACGATCAAATAAAGAATTCCTGCACCGGCAATGCCGCCCAATACCTGTGAGATGATATAAGGTACCAATTCCTTTGCCTGAAAACGCCCTCCCATCCAAAGACCAATAGATACGGCCGGATTTAAGTGGCATCCAGAAATATGGCCAATAGCATATGCCATGGTGACGACCGTAAGACCAAAAGCAAGGGAAACGCCAACGAACCCTATTCCCAATTCAGGGAACGCGGCAGCGAGAACTGCGCTTCCACAACCTCCAAGTACCAGCCAAAGAGTTCCAATAAATTCTGCGATAAGTTTTTTCATGTTACAAGTGTTTAGTTGTTAATAGTTAATATGTTAGTGTTTTAAATATAGTGAAAAGTGCTTTACTGTTGGTTCAATTAAGCAGGTAAATCGTAAGGGTAGTTGTTTTATCCTTTTATTTTTGAGCATGTTAGTGCAAATAATGGTGGCAGCACTGAGAATGAACCCTTTAATTTTTGAAAGTATTCATGAGGCGTGATATTAGCCTAGTCTCTAAAAAATATCCGGCTATTCCTCCGCCGATATAGGCAACAAGATCACTGTATAAAAAACCTTGTCCCAAAATTAATCTTCCGGGGAGTGTTGCGCGTATTCTCTGTATCCAATCAGCTTGGTAAAGCTGACATATTTCAATAGTAAAACAAATACCAATACAGATGAGCATTGTTCGCATAAAAGACAGTTTGGGAAATAGAAACGCTAGAAGAAAATAGATCATAAGGGCGTAGAGCGCATCTCCTAGGTACGGATAGATGATGTCTGGAACGTAGGAAGTACGTGAAAAAAGGCCGGCAGCAATGGTCAAAAGTGTTAGAAGAAGATTAACAAGCCTGTTGCGCATTTACAATTTGTTCAAAAAGCGTTTAGCAGTGCACTGTCCAAAGCGAATTTTCGAAAGTATAACACATTGGTGGTATCAGCACGTTCAGCTGCTATCCATTCAGCAAAGGCCTCTTTGCTAAATTGGCTTTTATGACATTGTAGAGAGGAAAAAGCCTTTTCTTCTTCTTCAGGACTAAAATGAATCGTGGTGTTCAGATAGTTGGGGTTCACATAGCCTAGTCCCCAGTCTTTGGGAAATTTTTTGGTTTGTTCTTTGGTCCAACCGAAATGGTAGAGGTCAATGGCATTCGCCCAGTTTTCCCGCAATAAAATTTCCGTTGTAAAAAGGCCGACCATCCGATGATCAGGATGTCCTGTATCACCATCAGGGCCAAAAGTGAGAATAACATCTGGTTTAAGTTCTTCAATCTTGGCGTGGATACGTTCTTTTAGCGCCGCAGCTTGCATATAAAAGTTATGCTTGCCGTTGAGCCCGAGCCCATCCTTGGCTTCTAAAAAATGAGGCGGATTAATTCCCAATTCCGCGCAGGCACAGGCAGTTTCTTTTTTTCGAATCACAACCAAAGAATCTCCTGCGGGAATACCGGAGTGGTCATTTATACCATATCTGCCATCGGTCGCTACGACCAAATGCACATCGCTGATCAAAGCATACTTGGCAAGTACAGGGCCAACGGTAGTTTCGTCATCGGGATGGGCAAAGATGGCCATGACGGTTTTAGGAGGTAGGGAATCTGTAAGGGACGCTTTGGGATGCTCTTTTTGATTGTTACATGCAAAAAATAAGGCCATTAGAATACATGGCACAACACTTGAAGTGGATTTAAAGAAGTAGTTTTTTGCACGCATAACTCCAAATATAGCCATTAGCACTACAAAAATACGATCCAACTTTGGCAATAACTATTACTATTTTACAGGTTTGAGTGTATACAGTTTCCTATTCCGCTCCTAGCTCGGTAATTTTCTTTTCGTACAGTTTTTTACTTTCAACCACGGCAACATTCAGTTCTTGCATAATTCCATCGACCCTGCCTTCGATGCTTTTCATCTGATCATTGATGTTATCGAATGAATTGAGCGCCGCGGCAACTTCCAAGGCTTTTACCACCTCGACCGCATCGCCATGTAGCAAACGCAATTTGTCAATGGCCTTGGAGGTGTTCGCAAGGGTGCCATTATATTTTGTACGGGCTTTTTCTATGGCTCCTAAAAGGGTCTTCTTACTAGTCTCATCACTTAAGCTGTTGGTCTGGGTTTCCATTGCATCGAATAAGTTGGAAGCCTTTGTTTTTAAGTCTTCGTATTCTTTGTTTAGGTTCTCTACTCTCCTATTTACTTTTTCCCAATCCCCATATACCCTAGCGAACTCCTTGTCCTCATTTTTTGTGTCTTCCAACGCGCTTTTTAAAGCACTTAATGATTCCAACCCTTTCGAAACTTTATTGTTGGCGGTTTCTTTCCGTTTTTCAAAAGTGGATACCTGTGATTTAAATTGATCTTTTAACCGTATTAGATCTTCCGGACTTTTGTTTTTCCAGCATGAAACCAGTAAGATAGATAAGAAAAGGAGCGTTAATGATTTTTTGAGCATCGTAAGACTGTTTATGGTTAGTAGGCTAAATATACAATTTCTCTTAGGATGTAACATTTGAAGCATGGTCTAAGTCATCTGTTGCGAAAAATCTTACAAAATCGAAACACGCTACAATAGTGATGCATTTTGCTCCATTTCTGATATCGGATCGCCCAAGGCATTTCTACATTTGAATTGATTATATCTCAATAAATGGAGTATATGATTAAAGATATCACAGTAAATGATCGAATAATTAATCAATAAGTTAAAAAACACTGACTGTGAATACGGTTCAACTATGTTGGTCCAACAGCGCAACCACAAATTTATCTAGAACTATATCATAGTAATCACTAAAACCAGTAACAATGAAAAAAGTAAAATTAATTACATTATGTACCATCCTGTGTGTATTTTCAAGTTGTAGTAAAGAGGAAACCGAGGTGTCGGGAACGCCCGAAGAAGTTTCGGACCTGATCGTTGCAAAAGCGCAGGGCAACGACACTGACTTATACGTGCCCGGAACAGCCGATGGCAATAGAAGAGACAAAAACAATAGCAATGGTCGTTGGTCCACGATTTGGCTCGTAGATGGGCAGGCCAACATGTCATTCCCTACGGGTACCAAGTTTAAAATGGAGTGGGAAAACACCAAGAATATGGTAGGCGGCAAAGGTTGGTATATCAACAACAATGGCAACTCAAATTACAACATCGGAAAAAATATAAATTACAGGCTTCAGGGAAAATCGGGAAGGGTCGATTTTGCCGGTGTGTACGGTTGGACAACCAACCCTCCAGTGGAGTACTACGTGGTAGAAAAGGGAAACCACTTTATAGGTGATGGGGACTATGAAGAAACCAAAACTTATTGGGCGAATGGCTCTCAATACAAATTTTATAAAAAGCGTATGCCCAAGTTGCCTAGTGCTGTTTGTACCGATTGCTATTTTTGGCAATACGTAAGTGTGAGACAGAACCAGCCCAATTGGAATATGACCGGCGATAGAACCATTGATATGTCAAAGCATGTCAATATTTGGAAGAACAATGGGTACACCAATTGGGGTGCCAACAATCGGTTGGGGACCCCTGCGGCCTATCAGGTTTTTGGAACGGAGGTGCGATCGTACAGCAATCCGACCTCTGGAAACCTAACCGCAATCATACGATAACATACGACTTTCTTTTTCTTGAGTGGGCCATTGGGATATTGTTTCAATGGCCTTGCTGTTTGGAAGCATTTGAGAGGATTTGAGTATGGTCAAGATGAATTTGCAGGCCCTGGGCCATGTCGCAGGAATTTTAAACTTTATTTCTTATAACTGGCCAACCTTTGAGGCCCTTCCAACACCGAACGTACAATTTTTAGCGTACCATCATCCGAGGTTTCGATATGCCATTTGATTAGCGTAATCCGTCCATCTTCGATCTCGATACCTGTAATACTTCTAGGATGTACACAACTCCCATCGTTGAATAATGGAATATCGCCCGGTTCGGGAAAACGGGGTCGATGTGTATGCCCAACAATGGTAATCATCAAGTTGTTTTTTAAAATCCATTTTTTAATCCGGCGTTCTACCTTGATCAACTCCTTATAGTTTCGCGCCGGACTGGTAGGATCTGCAATACCCCAAACCTGCAGGGGTTTCCATAGTACGCGTACTAGAAAACGGCCCCAACGCCAAAACGTATAGTTCCACCAATCTGCTTGGTGGCCATGAGCGAGAAAAAGTTCTTGATTCGTAATACGGTGTTTTAAAACAATGCCCTCATGGTAGGTAATGCCGTTGAGCAAGTCTTTTTCACAGCCCTCGACC
>CALIIC010000147.1 GCA_938020445.1 uncultured Flavobacteriaceae bacterium
CGATGCCAGAAACTCCCATCAACTAGTGCATATGGCCACCAGCTTAGGACTTATTTAAAGAATTTTTGAAAATCTTTTTCAAAACTGCGGATTTCCGCAAGGTGGTATTCCTGATTGGTTATAGGTTTGGCAATTATTAGCGTAAACACCAACGATGGAATATCCAAAATTTGTTGTCGAAAAAACAAACGACGGCCAATATATGTTCAACTTATATTCACAAGGAAACGGAGCAATCATTGCGAACAGTGAACGATTTATTACAAAAAAAGCATGTTTACAAGGCATCATAGCCGTCATACGAGATGCGCCTAGTGCGGCAATAGAAGCACTGACCGCCTAAAAGGGGTTTCTGGTTTCTGAAAAGAGCGAAAGCAACTAAAGAAACCAAAATCCTGAATAGGTCTTTTTAGGCCAGCTTACCGAAAAAGTAATGGGGGAAGTTACCGGCTTGGTAAGTATGGCCTTTATAAACAATGAACGTACATACCTTAACTAGTTATAATCGCTGTGCCCAACAAGGCATCATGGAAGCGAATTGTACTATATCTATAGAAATACGAAAGTAGCGTAGGGCAACAAAAATTGAGAAGAATTTCGAAAAGGGAATTCAAGAAAGAACAAGGAAAGGACCAACACAAACGTGCGCCCAAGTCTGCTGGCAGCACATCATTATATTATTAAAACCTTTAAAGAAGGTTAACTTGCAATTGCAGGAAATACTGTTGGTTGGGGGCCCGTGTAGGAAGGCCCTAAGAGAATCTTGGAGACCGCATTCCCAAGTTTGGAGGCATTCAGCGGTTTGCACAAAAAATCGAGCACTCCTAAGCGCAACGCTTTTCTCTTAAAAGAACTTCTGGTAGAATTCATTATTACGGGCACCTCCTTAACGATGTTCTTTTTAAAAGAAAAACCATCCATTTTCGGCATTTCTACATCCAATAAAACAATGTCAACATCCATACTGTTTACTGCCGCCAAACCCAGGGTCGGGTTTGCGTAGGAACCTATGAGTGTCAAATTCTTATTTTGCTGTATCAGCTTCGAAGCGAGCAAAAGCTGTATGGGTGAGTCGTCTATTACTATAACGTTTAGTTTCATGGCGGTTATGCTTTGGTAACATTTGGGACTACTAGAACCTTGTTACTAAGGAAAATCTTACGTAAAACTGACGAAGTGTACAAACAAATCGATAAAGTGCATATAAATAGGTCTTTTAACCCTCCGAATCGCCCTTACAACATAAGGTCCCGTTAAATATGCCTTTTGTCTTTTACTCGTATGAATCACTGAGGTCTACGCCCTACCAAAAACAGTTGTGTACCATTTCACAATCCCCTCACCGATTTCATTCGGGTGCGTTTCCTGTATGTAATGCTTTCCCTTCCCAAGATCGATCGACTCCAGATTTTTCCAAGTCGCAATAATTTGCCTGGCTTCCTTTTTTTTGATGATCATGCCCGGTCGAACATGAAACATCAGTTTTGGGACTTCCGAAGTTGGCAAGTAATTATAGTAGGCTTGAATAACATCGGTGCTAAATTTCGGAAAACCACCAATAGAAATTTGCGAAGGCCAAACGAACAAGGGCAAGCGATCTTTTTCGTTTAAAAAAGGTGCACGATACTGTTGCATTTCTTCGTTTGAGAGTTTTCTCCCCGTCATCATTGGAAGAAAACGGTTTACAAAGAAATTTTTCTTTACAATCATCTTATACCCTTTTTTAGGGTGTCGAAACCGTTTGAATATGATTCGTTCTATGAAAGTAGCATCACCCCAATTGATTGGCCTTACAATTGCTTCAAAAAAAACGATTCCCGCAATCGCCTCGCGAAACCGATTGGCGTAATGAAACCCTATTCCTGAACCCCAGTCCTGAACAACTAAAATTATATTTTGAAGTCCTAGTTGGAAAATAAAGGCATCGATATACATAATATGGTCTTTAAAGGTATAGTCGATAGCGGGCTTTCCCGATTTTCCCATTCCAATTAAATCGGGGACCACGACACGCCCCATTGGCGAAAGATGGGGGATGATATTTCGCCAGAGATAGGAGGACGTGGGATTGCCATGCAGCAGCAAAAAAGTATGGGTCGCTTTTTTATCCCCTTCGTCAACATAATGAATTTCAGATTCAAGCACTGGTTCATAATGCGACTTAAAAGGAAATGCTGCGGAGCTCTTTTTATTTTTTTGCATCTTATCTTACTTTGTAGGTTTTGAGAAGCCATAGTTCTTGAGTCCTTGAATCGGGTAGAGTTTCTCTTTGTTGAATGAATCGAACCGGTAATCGCTCAATGAAAAATCATACACGGCACTCTCGGGCTTTTTTGGCGCCTTGAATTGAATGGTCACTTTGCTGGGAAGGTAGGTGCCGATACTGGTTTTTTCCCTTTTATAGCGCGCAGTGGCATGCTGTAACCCTTTGGGCATTGTGATAAAGAAATCGTTGATAGTAACCTCCAGTACATCTATAAACCTAGTCTTCGGATTTACGTATGCCAGCATGCGGTCGTAGGTTTTGTTTGGAGCTTCACTCCCCCAACTCACAAATACGACATCATAGTCGATCCCGTCAAGTGGTTTTTTCCCCGCATAGCGCACAATCTCCGCATTTGGCAAATGCATCGGCGCCTCTAAGAGATAATGATAAGTTGCGAGTCCCCAAATATAGCGATCGTGCTCATGTCGCTTCAGCTTGTCTCCTTTTGTGTTGGTTTTATAACCCTCCCATGATTGCACCCCTTGAATGGTTCCTTTTTTTCTACCCTCAAAATATTCGACCTGCCCATCAAAACTATTGGTTGCCAAACGCAGTCGTAGTTCTTTTTTATTATTCCCGGGAAAAGCGTTCATTGGCATCGTAAGCCATACAGGGTTCCAATCGAATATGGCCTTCGTTTCATATACTTCCGTTTGTTCCAAAAGGTCATAGCCCATCGCTTTTTTTGCCGCTGTCAAAAGCGTACGCCCTTGCTGTTCGGGATTCTCAATAGTCTTGTTTAGAAGGGCATCGGTACGTAAATCAACCGCTTTACAGGAAAAAAAGAATACGGCCAGCGATACAATAAAAACTGATTTTAATAGATGTTTCATTTGATGATGTTTAAAAATTAGACTGTTCTGTTTATTTTAGAATAAAAAAAACTAGGCTCGAATGAATTCAAATGTCATTTCGTACCAAGTATCCATATACACTCTGGAACGTGTTACTTTGCTCCGCGATAAAGTTCCGTAAAATCCTGCATGTAGGTACTCTGCCAATTCGAGTGACGAATACTTCTTGGTAATCTCCCCTTGCTCCTGCCCCTTTTGGGCAACCGCTGCCAATACATTTAACCAGCCTATGAATTGTTGGTTCGTTTCTGAGGCCAACAAATCATTGTTACGGCCAATTTCCATACTCATGTTATTTACCAGGCAACCACCGGAATACGCATCTTCCTCGTTAACCTTGATCATAAACGCATAAAACGCCTTCAATGATTCGAGTGGTGAAAGGGTACTATCTTTAAAAAATCCATCCATCCATGCCAAGTTAGCGCACCCATAACGTTCAATGACCTGCCGTGCGAAATCTTCTTTAGATTCAAAAAAGTTGTAAAAGGAGCCCTTTGGTATTCCTGACTCCTTTAACACCTGATTGATCCCAACACTGTGATACCCATTTCTACGCAGCACATCAAAACCCACATCAAGTATATCTTCTTTGTTGTATTTGTATCCCATTTGAAACAAATATATAAAAGTTTGCTTATAATTAGACCAGTTTGTTTGATTTATTTGATTTTCACAAAAACTAAAGATCCAACCACCGTTTAAAATTGCTTGTACGTTCCCGTGATACAATTACCTGCTCTTCTTCCTTGGGAAGGATTTTTAGAAGTAGCCGGCTATTGAAATAGCTATGTATTTCTTCTACCGCTTTTACAGATACCATAAACTTACGATTGACCCGAAAGAACTGTACAGGGTCCAAAATATTTTCGAGTTGATCGATCGTATATTCTACCGGGAATGACTTTCCGTTATGGGCATGTAGAAAAATGAGTCCTTCATTTGACTTAAAATAAGCAATATCGCCCACATCAAATGACTTGAATTGGTTCCCCACCTTCACCATAAAACGGTGTTTGTATTCCTTCTTGAACAAATCACGGATCTGTTCCAATTTTTGGTCTCCCCATACTTCAGATCCACGACTGTTGGTTTTCTGAAACTTATTCAAGGCCGTACGCAAATCGTTTTTATCAATTGGTTTTAGGAGATAGTCCAATCCGTTATACTTAAATCCTCTAATGGCATATTCATTATATGCCGTTGTAAATATAACGGGGGGATGTTCTTCCAATTGGTCTAAAATATCAAAACCGTAGCCGTCGTTTAATTGAATATCCAGAAAGATTAAATCAGGAAGCATGTGCTCATCGAACCATTTCAAACCACTTTCGACCGATGTAAGCTGGGCTACAATTTCAATCTCCGGAGAAAGCCCTTCGATAAGCCGGGCCAACCGTCGGGAGGCAATATGCTCATCTTCAACTATGACTGCTTTCAATGCTTAGGTAGTTTATGGGGTTATGATATTGCTACTAGCGGACTCTTGAGTGCTTTTCTACTCAAAAGCGGCATGGTAACCTTAAAAAGGCCGTCTTTATCTTCAATAGTAACCTCTTGATTGGTATAAAAGGTATATCGTTTTTGAATGTTGGTAATTCCCAACTGCGTTGTCTCTGTTAGGGGCTCTCGTTTGCGCAAGGTATTTTCAACTACCAATGCTATTTTACCAACGGTATACACCCTAATATACATAGGTTGTTCTTTTGAGAAAAAATTATGCTTCATCGCATTTTCAACCAGCATTTGCAGCGACAAGGTAGGAATACAATATTCCAACGGGCTTACCCCAACATTCGTTTCAATAAAAATAGCATCCGAATGACGCACGTTCATCATAAATATAAAAGAGTCTAGAAAATTAAGTTCTTTCTCTAAGCTTACGACATCTTCCTCTTTGTTATCGAGTATATAACGATAGCTCGAGGCCAAGCGTGTCACAAAGTCTGACGCCAAATCACGGTCTTCATACATGAGCGACGTAAGTGTATTCAAACTATTGAATAAAAAATGGGGGCTGATCTGATTTTTGAGCGATTTATATTTAGAGGTCATCACCTCTTTTTGCAACAAAGTCATTTGCTGCTCAAGGTCTTTTTTCTGCTTCACGGAAAAATACAGAACATTAAATACCATAATACCAAAACCGAGCAGCATGGCACGTAACCAATCGATTCTAAATTGCAATGCTTTGTCTTCTGCTGGTATCTGGCATATATCGTCCAAGACGTACAAACCCAAATAATAAATAATGGCCGCCACTGGTGCCAAAAAGGCAAAAGTACCCGCCAATGCCTTCACACTTCTAGGAATATCGAGCCCGCCCGGTTTCTTAAGCTGTTTTTTTACTAGCCAATCGTTTACCTCCCAGGTATGAATAACCAACAAAAAGGCTGAACAAAAATAGAAGAGAGAGGCAGGACTAAAAAAACCATCATTAGCATCGTCATGACTGATTGTCAATTTAACACCATAGAAAATGAGCAGCACGACCAATAGCCGAAAGCTGAACTTACGAAGTGCTTTATTTTTAAAAAGTTCTCTCATCATTACCGTAAAAGTATGTAAATAGGGGCAAAACCATCTATTCTCTGGCGACGTATCGTCATATTTACTTCTGAACTGTGCAGATTCAACCTTGATTTGAAAATACCACTATCAGAAGCTTCAAATTCATTCTAAACGCTAAAACAACAGTCTAAAACTGTTATTACCACTTCCTTTTTAACCAATTGCGTACCAACTGTTGCCCCAGCATCTTTGAACGTCTTTAAAACTTAAATTATGAAAAAACTATTGCTTTTATCTATAACCGTCATGCTTACCGCCCTTGGTTTACAAGCACAAAACGGCACCATTAAAGGATTGGTCGTAGATAAACAATCTGAGAGTCCCTTATTAGGGGCTACCATAGAATTATTAGACACCTCGGAAGCCAAAGGCGTCGTAACCGACGAGAATGGTCGCTTTACCCTCAACGATGTACCCGTAGGGCGTCAGGTGGTTCGCGTAAGCTATATCGGGTTTGAGTCGTTTACAATTCCCAATATCGAAGTAACTTCCGGAAAAGATGTATTCTTAAATGTAGCACTTACCGAGTCCTTTAATCAGTTAGACGAAGTGGTGCTTACCGGTAACACGAACAAAGACCAACCTTTAAATAAAATGTCGACCGTTTCTACCAGGCAATTTGGTCTCGAAGAGGTAACACGTTTTTCGGGTGGCCGTAGCGATGTAGGCCGATTGGCGGCTAACTTCGCAGGAGTTTCTTCTCCCGACGATAGTCGTAACGATATTGTAGTGCGTGGCAACTCCCCTACTGGTTTGTTATGGCGTTTGGAAGGTATTCCTATCCCCAGCCCCAACCATTTTGCCACTGCAGGTACTACAGGAGGCCCCGTATCGGCCCTTAATCCCAACATGCTAAAAAGTTCTGATTTCCTTACATCCGCCTTTCCCGCGGAATATGGGAACGCTCTAGGTGGGGTTTTTGATCTGGGTTTTAGAAACGGAAATTCGGATGACTATGAATTTACCTTACAAACGGGCATCTTTACGGGGGTAGAGGCAATGGCAGAGGGGCCGCTAGGCAAAAACAATGGTTCTTTTCTAGTTGCCGGACGCTATTCGCTGGTAAGTATCCTTGGGATTGGAGCGGGAGGAACATCGGCCACTCCCAATTACAGTGACATTTCTTATAACATAAATTTCGGAAAAGGAAAGATGGGCAATTTTTCCCTTTTCGGTATCCTGGGGAACTCCGATATAGAATTCTTGGGAGATGATATTGATCCAGACGATCTTTTCTCGGCAGAAGATGAAAACACCTTGGCAGAATCTCGTTTTGGAGTCCTAGGCCTTAAACACAACATTGGCCTGGGAGATAACTCCTTTTTAAGAACCATCGTATCCGGGTCTTTTTCCGGGAACGACTTTAATGTAGACCGTTTTATTGAAAAAAACACGCCACAAGAACGCATCATTCAATTTACTGAAGCCGAAAATTCCGAGACCAGGCTCACCTTTTCCTCATTGTTCAATTCCAAACTTAGTAATAAAGCTACGCTTAGAGCCGGAGTGCTTCTTGAAAGTTTTCAAGTTGAGAGCCTATTAAGAGACCGCAGTGAGCAGGCGGATTTAGACGGCGACGGGGACCCCGATTTTTTTACCTTTCGAGATATAGATGAAAATGTATTGCTTTTTCAACCGTATGTACAAGGGCGGTTTCGACTTACAGAAAAACTAACCTTTAATGCCGGTATTCATGCGCAGTATAGTAACCTCAACGACCAATTTGCTTTGGAACCCAGAGCAGCGATGGCCTATGCCCTTGCTCCCAACCATACCATTAACTTGGGTTACGGGTTGCACCAACAGCAATTGCCATTGCCCATTTTATTTTTGAACCAAGAGGTTGACGGACAGTTGGTGCAGACCAATAAAGAACTCGATTTTACCAGAAGCAATCATTTTGTTTTAGGATACGATGTAAAATTATCGAGCAACTGGCGCGGGAAGATAGAGGTCTATTACCAAGACATTGATCGTGCGGGCGTGGAGCCTTTTCCGTCGAGCTATTCCACTTTGACCGAAGGCGCGGATTTTGGCTTTGAAAACGACCGTGTTTCACTGATCAACGAAGGCACCGGATACAACCAGGGGATTGAACTTACCCTCGAACGATTCTTTAGCAAAGGGTATTACGGATTGCTCACAGGGTCCTTTTTTGAAAGTAAATACACCGGAAGTGACGGTATCGAACGAGACTCCCCATTTAATAATGGGTATGTTGTAAATCTTTTGGCAGGGAAAGAATTCAAAATAGGCAAAGCAAGACAAAATGTATTTTTTGTAGATACCCGACTAACATCGGCAGGAGGGCGTTACTTTACCCCTGTTGACCTTGAGGCCTCACAGCAGGCCGGTTTTGAAGTGCGTTTCGAAGAACTGGCCTATAGTCAGCAGTACGATCCTTACTTTCGATGGGACCTTAAGTTCGGAATAAAACTCAACAGCAAAAAGAAAAAACGTTCTCACCAATTTTACTTTGATTTACAGAATGTAAGCGCCAATGAAAACATTTTTGCCCGACGCTATAATCGTTTGACGAATAATGTAGATCAGGTAGACCAAATCGGGTTCTTTCCCGATTTCGGATATCGCTTCCAATTTTAATCCTTAAAGTTTTGGACATGAGCAAGAACAATAAAAAGACGAAAAAAAAATTACATACAGGGGTACTGGAACAACCTAAAAAACCGCTTTCCGATTCAATCTTAAACCGTATGAAACCAAAACTATGGTGGGGATGGAGCACTGGTTTAAAAACGGGTCTAAAAAGTACGCTGTAATGAGACATCCAAGAAGATGGGGATTTGTTATACTTTTAGGAGTACTAATCAGCTATACAGTGTACCAACAAAACGCCGAAGAAAATGAGGGTTTTCTAGAAGTATCCCTTCTAGAAATCGAAGCATTTCTACCTAAAAAAGCGCAAAGGAACCCCACCGTTTCCCATGTATCGGTAGGATGGCACCTAGATCATAGTTTAAAGGTTGTAAACAGTATTTGTGATGCACTTACACTTTCAGACCCTAAGAAGTTTACAGGCAGTTTTAGTATGAGCCGTTTGTATTGTTTTACCCTAGGGTATATTCCAAGAGGGGTGGGAAAATCCCCCAAATCGGTTCGACCACCTGCCGTTATTACTCCCGAAGATTTGTTGCTTCAATTGGAAACAGCAAGAAGAAAACTAAAATCTATCGAAGGTCTAGATGATAAGGCTCATTTTGACCATCCGTATTTCAAAGCACTCGATAAGGGGCAAGCAAAACGTTTTATCAAATTGCACACCGAACACCATTTAAAGATCATTCGGGACATCCTGGAAAAATAGCATATTAAAAAGCCCCGTTCAAGAAATGGAACGGGGCTTTTAAAATTATAAATAACGTTTTCTTCCTGCTTTCTTTTCGAACTTTATAAGGCCATCAACTTTTGCATGCAAAATATGGTCTTTTCCGGCATACACATTCTCTCCTGGATGGTGCTTTGTACCGCGTTGTTGTAAAATAATGCTACCAGCGATGGCCGCTTGGCCACCAAAAATCTCATCAATCGGGCAGGATGCTCTCGATGAAAAACCTAACCCTATTCAATGAGCACTTGTCTCTTAATTGATTTTCCCACTCCATCAATACGCAGAAAATATGCTCCTTTAGAGATGTCACTAACATCAAGATCAAGCATATCATTCGAAAAAGTTTCTTGTTTTACCAACTGTCCGGTCAATGAAAATAGCCTAGCTGTTTTATCAGATGTCAATTCACTTTTAGGCAAATGAACGAACAATAGCTCTGAAGCCGGATTGGGATAAATCGTGATGTCCAAAATAGCTGCCGTATTGTCCTGAGCGGTCGGATAATAGGCTTTTAATGATGACCCATTGTTTTGTAAATTGATTGTAAATGTAGCTATTTGAGAACCCGATGCATTTGGTCCCGAATAGAGAATTGCCGTGATTGTAGAGGTTCCTACGGGTGGATTCCAAGCGTAATAATTACCGTTGATATCTCCGGCAAACGCAAAAGGAATTACATTTTCAGTCCCAAAAACACTTCCATTTAGTAAGAAACGAACGCTACTTACTGCTGAAGCACCCGTATCTACTTTAAAGTTTAGATTGTTAGAGGTCCCTACTGGAAGGAGGGCCTTATCTATTGTATAACCACTGTTATAGTACTTTTTAACCTCTGCATTCGTATCCGCATCAATCAAAGCCATATAGGATACCCCCTGCAAAGTAGTTACCTCAAAAGAGTTCCATGCAGACGCAACGCCGTTTAGATTCGTGCGTACCCTAAAATAATAAGTGGTTCCGGAATTTAACCTTCCATAATCAAAACTGTTAATCCCGAAATAGGAAGCATCAAAATTTGAAAACCCGGAGTTGGGGCTTGTGGTGGAGTATTGGATAAGATAATCGTTTCCGTTGGGTGCCGGTGTCCAATCAAGATGAAAACTGTTGGCCGTAACATCGCTGATAACAAAATTTGTAGGGGGCTGCACTGTAGTATTCCCAAGCGTAGTTACCTGAAAGGAATTCCAAGCCGAGGAAACTCCCTGATAATTGGTACGTACCCTAAAGTAATAGGTGGTGGCGGCACTCAATCCGCCATAGTTGTAATTGTTAATACCAAAATAGGAAGCATCATAGAAGGAAAAGCCCGAATTTGGACTGGTAGAATACTCAACGCGATAATCGTTACCGTGCGGCGCACCCGTCCATGCTAATTGAAAACCGTTATTGGTGACGTTTGTCACCACAAAATTGGTCGGAGGTAATACGGTGTTAAAAACGTTCAACGTTATTTCACGCTGTCCCAATACCGTTCCAGACCCATTGCTTCCTGAATAGGCAATGGCCTTGATGGTATGCTGTCCCACCGAAGGGGTCCATGGAACATAATTCCCGCTGATATCACCTGCAAAAGCAAAGGGAGCAACGTTCTCGGTATTGAACCAACTACCGTTCAGAAAAAAACGCACGCTACCTACGGACGCAGAACCTACATCGGCCCTAAAGTTAAGGCTGTGCGAAAGTCCCGGTAAAAAAATATCATAAGGCACGTTTCCGGTAAGGGTAGACATATAGGCGTTGGTGTCTGCATTGATTATTGACAAACTGGTGACCACGAAAGGTGCAGGGGTGTCGTCGGCCATGGCTTGGTGAGTAACACCGAATAAGCATAGAAGAATAAAAGTGTAAAGTTTTTTCATATTTTTTATTTTAATGGTTATACAATCTTTTACTTGGTTACATTGATACTGTTAATAGAAGATTCTTTCTCTAGTATAAAACAACGCGCGACCGTGCACTTTGCCGATTTTTGAGGTATATGATGGTGTTGATTGTTTCTCCGTATTAGCGTTCCAATCTGCAAAGAATACTCGAACCGCGGATACGCGCCCTTACAACTAATATTTCGAATTTCTATTTAAAAAACTTTCCAACACATACCATTATACCCTCAAGAAATTGAGAATTATCGTATAAGAATACTTTAAAAAACTTTGAACTAAGTACTGGATTTGGCACCAGTTGAAGATTCAGGACATTTTTTGAAGTCAAAACATGTTTGGCATGTCCGATATAAATGTTTTCGGATGAAAAAAAGTTGGGCACTGCCTTCTGATTATTGTAACCCCACCCCCTATTTAGAAGGTTGGTGCTAAAAGGTAGGAACTGTTTTCATACCCAAAATTATCCGATACTGATCGTGCCAATACGTTTTCCTTGGCACGTCACCTAATTAAAAATTTGAGGAAGAAGTTATAGCATATTGTTTGAAAGTAAGCGATACAAAAAAAGCCCTTCTCATTGCTGAAAAGGGCTTGTTCTTTAAAAAAATGTCTTTAAGCCTCAAAGGGCTCAATAGAAACATAGGATTTTCCTCCTGCTTTCTTTTCGAACTTTACAAGGCCATCAACTTTTGCATGCAAAGTATGGTCTTTTCCGGCATACACATTCTCTCCTGGATTGTGCTTTGTACCGCGTTGTCGTACGATAATGTTACCAGCGATGGCCGCTTGGCCACCAAATATCTTAACCCCTAAGCGTTTCGATTCTGATTCTCTACCGTTCTTAGAACTACCTACACCTTTTTTGTGTGCCATTTTGTTACGGTTTTATCTTGTTATACTTGAGTAATAAAGCGGTTAGGCTTTACCACCATCTAATTCGTCTTGCCATTTTTTCAACTCATCCCACTTGCCTTCAGCAGCTAATTTAGCTTGTGCCGGCCATGTGTCGGTTACGTGGTTTCCACGTACTTCCGCGATGATTTCAGAAATTTTAGCTGCATCACTCTTTGCCAAATCGGCAAAGGTTGCAATTCCAGCTTCTACCAATGTTGAAGCAATCTTAGGACCAATGCCTTCGATTTTTTTCAAATCATCCGCTTTCGCTTTTTTCGCAGGTGCTTTTTTTGCAGGGGCCGGAGCCGCTTTTTCTGCTACAGGCTTGGCTGCTGCCTTTGGTTTAGGAGCTGCTTTTTCTGCCTTTGGTTTTTCTGCTTTTGCAGGAGCCGCTTTTTTAGCGCCCTTCGCTACGATACTCTCGATAACGATTTCTGTCAAAGACTGGCGATGCCCATTTTTCTTTTTGTATCCTTTACGTCTTTTCTTTTTAAAGACGATTACTTTGTCACCTCTAAGGTGCTTAACGACTTTGGCCTCTACGGCCGCACCGTCTATAGCTGGGGCGCCAATGGTAACGTTCTTACCGTCATCTAAAAGAAGTACATTGTCAAAAACGACTTTTTTACCTTCTTCCGTTTGTAAACGGTGAACATACACTTTTTGGTCTTTCGCAACTTTAAATTGCTGCCCTGCCATCTCTACAATTGCATACATAGCGTGTATAAATTAGTTTATGAATAACGCTTACTTTTTTCAATAAGCGGATGCAAATATACTGCTAAATGCCGAATCTACAAGTGATTTTGAAGGTTTTTAGACCGATTTTTTATGCAAGTTATTACTCTCTTTGAACAACTGCATAAAAGAGAGGGTCAACACCAAGGTAGTTGCAAAACCCATCACGGCTACCGTAAAGAATAAAATGGCTTCAAAACGCTCAAAAGAACTGAACCATGCCGTTGCAATCTGTTTCATGAATTCGGGATTGATCTCCGTACAGTACAGGGCAAAAAAGACAGTAAAGATCAGGGTACCCATGAAGCCGGTGACGAGCCCAACGGAAAAGCCTCGCCCATAGTCAAAGCCTTCGGGATCTTCCCTTCGGAAGTAATGAATGGCCTTGTAAATACCAAAACCTGTAATGACGCCATTGAACAAACTAAAAAAGATATTGGTATGTAGGTTCAGGAGCGAAAGAATCAAAAAATAGGCAATTAATGAACCGCTGACCGCGATTCCGAAGCGAATTGGAAGGGCAAACTTTTTCATTTTCAAGAAATTTATGATTGTCCTTATAAGATACGTAACGAACTGCACCTTACCCAATTATAAATGTTAAACCGAAAGCGGCTTCATTCTGAAACTGCTTCCGGTCTAACAATTTGGCCTTAAAAAGCCCTTATGTTTTAAGACAAAGTTTATCGTACTTTTCTAATCTCCGCCTCCCCGATTACAATACCCTTGCTTACCTCCGGACTACCCGCATAGTTGATGGTGGCTTCTCCAAAACAAGTCACCTTAAGCCGATCCGATACTTTTATCCGAAAATTACTTTCGCCATAGGCGGTAATCTTTGTTGATTTGTTACGTATTTCCGAGGCATTTACCTCGCTCTCGCCATAAGCCCGGTACACTTGGTGGTTCACCGAACCATCTGTAATCTCCAAATAGCTTTCCCCGTAGATCGCTACTTTTAAATCCTCGGCGGTAAGATCATCAAAATATACTTTTGATTCGCCGTAAATGCTCAATTTCATGTCTTTAAGATTCAAGGCGCTCGCCACTCGAATACGCTCCTCACCTCGTACCGAAAGATTTTTCAGTTTCTTAAAGGTAATGGTCACCGTTGCAATGGTACCATTGTAAATAGATTTACGCCCCTTGTAATTTCGATTGTTTACCTTTTCCGTTTTGGTAAGTACCCTCGCATCGTCCAGGTATACGCGCAAGGTTTTGCCTTCGACTTCGAAATTTAATTTATCTTTTGAAATCTTAGAATCATTTATCACAACCGATTCCTCGGCACCTTCTTTTAAGGTAACTTCTATATGGGGGCTTACGATGACTTTTTCAAAAGACTTTACCGAAATGACCTCTTCTTGTGCTTGCAGGTTATGAACTCCTACAAACGCTATTGCCATTATTATTCCTGTTAAAAACACTTTTTTCATTGCTCCAAATTTTATGATTGATTTGACTTAAAGATACAAACGCAGGGCAATTGTTACAGTTTGTGGTTAACAAATACAAAAAAATACGTGTCGATGGCAAAAAAGGCCAGAAAAAATACAATCTAGGAATTACCGTTTTTTCTTGTTTACCAACCAAACCCCTAACAAAATAATAAGGCCTCCTGCGAGTTGATATACATTGATGATTTCTTCATCCCAAACACCCCAAATGATAGCTACCAAAGGAATCAAGTAGGTAACCGAAGCCGCAAAAACAGGACTCGATACTTTGATTAGGTTATTAAAAAACACATTGGCTATAGCGGTTCCCACCACCGCAAGTGCCAAAAGATACCAGAGTGCGGTCTGCATTTTTGGGTTATCACCGACCTCTTCAAAGAATCCTGAATAGGCGACCAAGCCCAAAGCAGGAAGAAACGCCACCGCAAAACTTGCTGTCGTCACTGCCAACGGACCCAAATGTGATAGTTTGGCTTTAATGATGTTAATGTTCAAGGCATAACCCAAGGCCGAGATGAGTATTAGGATTGCATACCAATAGTTTTGATCCGGAGTCAGCTCCATACCCGCAACAATAAGCGCTACCGTCCCGAACAAACCTACAAACACCCCACCAATTTGTTTTTTTGTAATCACAAGCCCGAATAGAACAATCCCTACCAAGGTTGTCATTAAGGGTACGGTTGAATTAAAAATGGCGGTTACCCCACTATCGAGTTCGGTTTGGGCTACTGCAAACAAAAAAGGAGGAAAGAAACTACTCAGGAGTCCGGCCATGCCCAACCATTTCCAGTCACGAAGGGGTATTCCCCTCAAACGGCCAAACCCGAAGAGAAACAAAAAAAGAGAGGCGAAAACAATTCGCAGCCCACCTACCTGAAGTGGTGTCATTCCCAGAAGGGATCTTTTGATCAGGATAAAAGAAGAGCCCCAAATCAATGCAAGGATGAACAAGTAGAGCCACTTTTTTTGGTAGTCGTTCAATCTGTAAAGTTTTGTGCAAAAGTGGTCTTTTTTTAGGGTTTCAAAAAACACTCTTTAAGAAACCTGCACTACCTTTGTAAAAAATAGTTCAACTTGAAATCGTATTGGGCCCTATTTTTTGTTTTGCTCTATCTGTTGGCCATGCTTCGGCCGGTACTGCCCCTTTTCGAATATGTAGTGAATCAAGATTATATCACTGAATTTCTTTGTATCAATAAAGAGAAACCTGAGCTATCTTGTAAAGGGAAATGTTACCTCATGCAAAAACTCAACGAACAAAATGAGGAAAAAAGGCAAAACCTCCCTCCGATTGTTATGGAAGAGTACCCCATAGGGTTTGTGGCGGTTAGTACCATACACAATTCACATGAGAACGTTTTCAGGCCAAAGCACCATTTCACCTATCTAGACGAATACTCCTTTCTCTTCAGCAGGTATGACCTTGAGCCTCCAAACAAGGCAGCCTAAATTTTCTTTCTTTTTAATTCTTCCCTGTTCAACGGACAAGGGAAGGCTACCTATCATTTAAAAAAACAGTAATGACAAAATATATCACCGCCATTTTGGTAATGGCAAGCATTGCGCTATGCGCACAGGAAAATACAGACGAAAAAACTAAAAAATGGTCTGCCGGTAGGCCAGATGGGCATGCCCCCATCTCGGTAATGGGCGATCACATGCACGGCAAGGGCGAATGGATGTTCTCTTACCGCTATATGTACATGAACATGGAAGACTTAAAACAAGGGAACAGCGACGCATCTTTCGATGATGCCCTAGCGGCGTACATGGTGAGCCCGACACAAATGCCAATGAACATGCATATGTTAGGAAGTATGTACGCTCCCAGCGATCGTCTTACCCTCATGGTCATGTTTAATTATCTAACGATGTCTATGGATCATATAACCCGAATGGGGGGGACATTTACTACCGAAACAGCTGGTTTTGGTGATGTTTCGCTCTCGGGAATGTACAAACTATTGGATAAAAACCGACAAGTAGTTCATGCCAGGCTTGGTATAAGCATTCCAACCGGAAGTATTTCGGAAGAAGATGTTACCCCCGCATCTGCGCCCAGTACTGTAGAACTGCCTTATCCCATGCAGCTTGGGAGCGGTACCTTCGACACCCAAGTAGCTGTGACTTACTTGTTTCAAGGCCCTATTTTCTCTTATGGAGCGCAGTTATCGAGTGTAGTGCGCCTTGATGAAAACGACCGGGAATACAGCTTGGGAAATAGATACGCCCTTAAACAATGGATGGGTCTTAAGCTTGGTAGTCACTTCAGTCTGGGCGCTACCTTGGAAGGGCTTCTCGTTGGAGAGATCAACGGTGCCGACCCAAACCTCAACCCTATGATGGTCATTACCGCGGACACCAACAACTCGGGAGGAAACATCCTCAATGGTGGTTTAGGAGTTAACTACTATATCCCTACAGGAACCCTTCAAAACTTTCGTTTTGGCCTTGAATTTGGCTATCCGTTGTACCAAGACCTTAACGGCATTCAATTAAAGAATCGGGAAACGCTGCCCCTCGGGTTGCAATACGCCCTATAAAAAATGAGCATTATGAGATATTTATTATTCGCCCTTTTTTGCTTCTATTTCCTGATTTCCTGTGAGGACAGGGACACTCCAAAAACCATCGTTACCGATATAGAGAAAAACATCGAGAAGCATCCAAAAACCGCTAGAAACCTAAAACCGGATGGTTCGGCATACACCCATGAAGAGCTAGAAGGTTTACCCCATGCCGAATTGATGCAACTGATACATGAACCGCTTCGTGATACGATTGGGACCATTGGGATTCTATTATATGACGGCTACTTTAGCCTTGATGCTATGGGGCCCCATTCGGTATTGAGCAGTATGTACCCTGCCAAAACCTTTTTCATAAGTAAAGAAAGGGGGTTGGTTAAAAGTAATAACGGACTCATTACCCAGGTAGACACCACTATATCAGAAGTGAAGCAACTTGATATACTAGTTGTTCCAGGAGGTGTCGCCGAAACCTACAGGGCCAGTAAGGACCAAGCACTTTTAAATTGGATCAAAGCCATCGACCAAAATAGTACATACACCACCAGTGTATGCACTGGTGCTTGGATCCTTGGTGCAGCCGGACTGTTAGAGGGAAAAAAGGCGACCACCAATTGGTACCGAGCAGCCGAAAAGCTTAAAGAATATGGCGCCACATTTGTAAATGAGCGCTATACCAATGACGGGAAGTACTGGACGTCAGCCGGAGTTTCCGCAGGTATTGATATGAGTTTGGCTTTGGTAGACCATATTATGGGACGTAACTACGCCGATTTTGTAATGTTAAATTTGGAATACGATCCACAGCCACCTTTTGAAGGCGGGTCGATTGAAAAAACAGATCCTGTGGTGCGATTTATGACCCAGAAAATGTACGACATGGATCTAGAGCCGGTCATTACGGAGTTTGAGGAGAATATAAAATAGAAATACTAGGACTCGGAGCTCTTGGAGCAAACAGATGAACCAACATATTCCGATACGCATTTCGCTTTTGAAATCCGGGTCTTACTAACTACTTTTGAAAAAAAAGAAACATGAACAAACTAACATACCTATTCGTTGTAATTTTTCTAATTACAAGCACTTCTTGCAAGGAAAAAAAAGAAACCCCTGAAGCCGAAAGCCCTACACAAATGGAGCAAGTAATGGCCGTACATGACGAGGTAATGCCCAAAATGAACAACATTAACAGTCTGATCTCAAAACTGGAAGCCAAGGTGGATCCCAAAGCACCAGACCCTATTTATAGAAATGCCGTCAATGATTTAAAAGAGGCCAATAAATCGATGATGGATTGGATGATGGAATTTGGAAATCATTTTAACTCCGGTGAAATTATGAACGGAGATCCCTTGTCTGAAGAAAAGAAGCAACTGCTGAACGAGGATCAAGCGAAAATGAACGAAGTAAAGAAA
>CALIIC010000148.1 GCA_938020445.1 uncultured Flavobacteriaceae bacterium
ATATGGAAAATGAAAAAACAAGACGTAATTTAGCGACCATTAAGGAGGATTTTTACCTGACTCAAATATACATTTTTTTCTGATCAACCTATAAGTGGAAACAGTCCAAAGCATCATAAAATACGACGAAAGACATTCCACGGCAGTTACGATCGGCACTTTTGATGGCGTACATATTGGGCATCGCAAAATTCTAGAGCGACTAATTCAAGATGCCAAGAAATTAGGTGTCAAATCTACCGTGCTCACTTTCTTTCCGCACCCCCGAATGGTACTCCAAAAAGACAGCAACATAAAATTGCTCAACACCATAGCCGAAAAAACGCGCATATTAGAACACTTGGGCCTTGATTATCTGGTAATACACCCATTTACTTTGGAATTTTCCCGCCTATCGGCCACCGAGTTTGTACGCGATAATTTGGTCAACAAATTAAAGACCCAAAAAATAATTATAGGATACGATCATCGGTTTGGAAGAAATCGGAACGCAAATATCGTAGACCTCAAAGCATTTGGGGAAGCCTTGGACTTTGAGGTCGAGGAAATTCCCGCCCAGGAAATCGATGCGGTATCGGTAAGTTCTACAAAAATAAGACGCGCCCTTGAAGACGGGGACATACAAACAGCCAATACGTTTCTAGGCTACCAATACATGCTCACCGGAAAAGTGCAAAAAGGCAGGGGGTTGGGGCGAACCATCGGTTTCCCAACCGCCAACCTGCATATCGAGGCCACCTACAAATTAGTTCCTAAAAAAGGAGTTTATGTAGTAAGCAGCTTTATTGACGGGAACACTGTTTATGGCATGATGAACATAGGTCATAACCCTACCGTTTCCAATACAGACACTACGAATGAAAGAGAACGAATAGAAGTACACTTTTTCGATTTTAAAAAAGACCTCTACAATACCGAAATTCAAGTAGATATTATCGAACGTATTCGCGATGAACACAAGTTCGATTCGGTAGACGCCCTAACAGCACAGCTCAAAAAAGATCAGCGAACCGCTTGGGATTTAATAGAAAAATGATGTTGAACAGGGTATTTTTTAAGAGAATTGATAATGCCCCACTGATTGTTTTTCGAATCTTCTTCGGAATCCTATGTGCCTGTGAATGCTATGGCGCCATCATAACAGGGTGGGTTCGTAGAACACTTGTAGAACCACAGTTCACGTTTAATTTCATTGGTTTTGAATGGTTACAGCCCCTTCCCGGTATGGGCATGTACTACTATTTCTTCCTAATGGGAACCCTGGGTATTTTCATCGCCTTGGGGTATCGGTACCGTTTAAGTGTCATCGCCTTTACAGTCTTGTGGGCAGGGGTATATCTTATGCAGAAAACCTCTTATAACAATCATTACTATTTGTTGGTCTTGCTATCAGGTCTCATGGCTATTTTTCCTGCGCATCGGTACTTTTCGCTAGATGTTAAAAGAAATCCTTCTCTTCTACAAATCAGCATGCCCGCTTGGGTGAAATGGGCCGTGATCTTGCAACTGTTTATCGTGTACACATTTGCATCCATCGCAAAAATGTACGGCGATTGGCTCGATTTCGGCATTGTAAAAATACTCATGCAGGGAAAGGCAGGCTATCCTATTATCGGGGAACTGCTGCAAGAGCCCTGGCTGCATAAGATTATTGGTGTTTGTGGTATTTTGTTTGATTTGCTGATCATTCCGGCACTGTTATGGAAACCCACTAGAAAATGGGCCTTTTTCGCCTCTATATTCTTTCATATCTTTAATTCGATTGTTTTTCAAATCGGTATTTTCCCCTATTTGTCCTTGGCCTTTACGCTCTTCTTTTTTGAACCAAAAACGATTCGTAACATCTTTTTAAAAAAGAAGCCGCTTTATACTTCGGAAGAAGTACAACTACCTCCTACAAGATTGGCTTTGGTCATAGGCTTTGGTCTCTATTTTTTAATTCAATTGGCACTGCCATTGCGACATCATTTTATTCAGGACAATGTGTTATGGACCGAGGAGGGGCATCGCCTCAGCTGGCGTATGATGCTTCGAAGCCGTTCAGGAAAAATTAAATTCAAAGTACAGAACTTGGCAAATGGAGAAACACATTGGGTACGACCCAAAGCATATCTGACCAAAAAACAACAGCGGCGCATTAGTGCCTATCCGGATTTTATATGGCAATTCGCCCAACACTTAAAAAAGGAATACGCCAAAAAGGGGCAAAAAGTAGCCGTCTTTGCCATCGGCTCCAAAGTAAGTGTCAATGGGAAACCTTTTAGGGCATTTATAGATCCTACCGTAGATTTGGCAAGTACTCCCTGGAACCATTTCTGCCATAACAATTTTGTTTTGCCCTCCCCTACCGAAGACCCTCCCAAAAATTGATCCGCCCCTAATTGATACATTGCCCAATTAAACCTAAATTTGCAGCTTAAAACGCCTTTTATGTTACAGCTGCAGCTCGTTCGAGAGCACCAAAATGAAATCATCGATGCCCTAAAAAAACGGAATATCGAGGCTGCCCCCCTGGTGGCTAAAGTGCTGCAACTAGATGAGGAACGCCGTGCCCTTCAAACCAAGTTAGATGCAACCCTGGCCGAATCAAATAAGCTTTCCAAGGAAATTGGAGGTCTTTTTAAAAGCGGAAAGGCGCAAGAAGCCAACCTTCTAAAAGCGAAAACGGGTGCGCTAAAAGAAGAGTCAAAGCTGCTTGGTGACGATTTGAACAACACTGCCAACGCACTTCAAGATATCCTATATCAGATTCCCAATATACCACATGCCTCGGTTCCCGCGGGAAGTACCGATGCCGACAATGAAGAGATTTTCAAAGAAGGGGACATCCCCGTTTTAATACCAGGTGCACTACCACATTGGGAATTGGCCAAAAAGTATGACATTATTGATTTTGAACTCGGTGTAAAGATTACCGGGGCCGGTTTTCCGGTATACAAGGGCAAAGGAGCTCGTTTACAACGCGCGCTGATCTCTTATTTCTTAGATAAAAATGCAGCTGCGGGTTATACGGAAATGCAGGTCCCCCATTTGGTCAACGAAGCTTCTGGCCTTGGCACGGGGCAATTGCCAGATAAAGAAGGGCAAATGTACCATGTGGGTGAAGACGACCTGTATCTTATTCCGACTGCCGAAGTGCCGGTCACGAACTTGTTTCGCGGTGAAATGGTAGACCAAAAAGAATTCCCCATTTGCTATACCGCCTATACGCCATGCTTTCGACGTGAAGCGGGTAGTTATGGAGCCCATGTACGCGGATTAAACCGCTTGCACCAATTCGACAAGGTCGAAATAGTGCGGGTAGAGCACCCCAATAACTCCTACCAAGCACTAGATGGTATGGTAGACCACGTTAAGGATATTTTGAGGGAATTACAACTGCCCTTTCGCATTCTGCGCCTATGTGGTGGTGACCTAGGCTTTACCGCGGCCTTGACCTATGATTTTGAAGTATTTTCAACTGCCCAGGACCGATGGTTGGAAATTAGTTCGGTCTCCAATTTTGAAACCTATCAAGCAAACCGTTTAAAGCTTCGCTTCAAAGATGAGCAGGGCAAAAGCCAGTTGGCCCATACCCTCAACGGAAGTTCACTCGCCCTACCTAGGGTATTGGCAGGCATCTTGGAAAATTATCAAACAGCAGACGGTATCGAGATTCCGGAAGTGTTGCGCCCGTATTGTGGGTTTGACAAAATAGACTAGTGCCGTACGGAAACCAGGATTGGGCATTTGCCCTAGGAAAATACATCCCATTCCTTTCTAGTCTTAAAAACGACCAAAGGCATGTCCTATAGTACGATCAACCCTTTACGATCCTCTTAACATCTACTTTCGACATTCTGTGTATCTTTGATAAAAAAGCGCATTTGAGGCTCCTTCTATTCCTTTTAGCTTTCTGCTCGGTACAATTGCTTGCCGCTCAAGATGACTTCCTCGCCAAACAATATTTCAACGATGGTGATTTTGAAAAAGCCTTGGTTTTCTATGAAAAACTGGTAAAAAACAATCCTCGAAGAACAGACTATGGGGAAAGTCTCGTGGCCTGCTATCAACAATTGGAGCGCTATAGCGATGCAGAGACCTTCCTAATGCGTCAACTCAACAATCCACGTGCCTACCCGACTTTTCTCGTGGAACTGGGGTATAATTTCACCTTACAGAACCAAACCGAAAAGGCGGATGAGTACTATGAACAAGCACTAGACCGTATCGAGAACAATCCGAATTTTGGGTATGGGGTCGGTTTCAGGTTTCAGAAATATGCGCTGCTAGACTTGGCATTAAAAGCATATACCCGGGCGATGGAATTGAACCCCGAATTGGATTATAATTTTCAAATGGCCCGTATTTATGGAGAACAAGGAAATGTTGATAAAATGTTTCGGTCGTATCTACGTCTTATAAGTGAACGAAAGACATCGAAATCGAATGTTTTGCGCAGTATTGAAGCCTTTGTGTCTTCAGATCCCGAAAATGAGAACAATCTTAAACTCAAGAAAATACTTCTTGAGAACGCACAAAAGAACCCGGCGGTATTATGGAATGAATTATTGAGTTGGCTATTCGTAGAGCAAAAACAATTCGGTAGTGCCTTTCGACAGGAAAAAGCGATTTACAAACGAGTTGAAGGAAGCTCTATGCGGCGCTTGGAGGGGCTTGGAGAAATAAGCCTAGAAAATAAAGCGTACGAAACAAGCAAAGAAATTTTTGAGTATATCGTTGAACATACGGGAAATAAAAATACCAAACTCCGTGCACAATTGAATTTGATAGACCTGCAACTGTTGAAATCTGATGCCAAAACCCTTAGCTCGGTCGAAACACAATTCAAAGAACTTATACAAACCTATGGTTACAGTGCTCAAACCCTTGAACTGCAAGTGGCATACGCCAACTTTTTAACCTTCAAAAAAGACACCGCCGAGCCGGCCATAGTTGTTTTAAAAAGGAGTTTGGAACTTCCATTAAACCAACGAGGAAAAGCATTTATCAAATTAGCCTTGGGTGATATTCTAGTGTACGATCAAAAATTCAACCAAGCCCTGATCTACTTTTCTCAAATACAAAAAGGATTAAAGAACGATGTACTTGGGCAGGATGCCCGCTTTAAAGTTGCACAAACCAGTTTTTACAAGGGTGATTTTGATTGGGCATTGACCCAATTGAAGGTGCTGCGGGGATCTACCTCCCAATTGATCGCCAATGACGCCATGCAGCTTAGCTTGCTAATTTCGGATAATTCGTTGGAAGATTCGACCCAAACGGCCTTGAAAAAATATGCCCGCGCCGATCTATTGGGGTACCAAAATAAAAAAAAGGAGGCCATTGAGACGCTAGATGATATTCTTCAAAATCACAAGGGAGAAAAAATAGAAGACGATGCCTTACTGAAACAAGGAGCTTTATTGGAAGAACTTGAATCGTATGAAGCGGCAGAGTTCAATTACATAAAAATCACCGAATTCTATGGAGGGGGCATCCTCGCAGATGATGCCCATTTTGCATTGGGAGAGCTTTACAGGACTATTTTAAATAAACCGGAAAAAGCGAAGGCACAGTACGAAAAAATCATTTACAACTATCAAGATAGCTACTACTTTCCCCAAGCGCGTAAAAATTTCAGAATGCTCAGGGGTGATAGTATCAATTAAAAAATCTTATTTCGGAATAATACCGTGCTAAGGCAAACTACCTTGGGACAAGTCCGCGAGGCATTCGTTTGAAAAACAATTTTAATTCGAGACCTTCATCCGCCGAAATAGCTAGATGAAGCTGTACAAGTCTCGGAAAATTTAAGTGTCGATTATCGAGTAAAATCAGAATTAAAAAAAAGCAGTATCCAAAAACAACTACCTCATAAAGATTTCAGTAGTTGGGTACCAGAAGTTAAAAATGTATGTATATCTATAATGTAACTACCAATATTGAAGAAGCTGCTCACGAGTCGTGGCTTCAATGGATGAAGCAAACGCACATTCCCGATGTTTTGGCCACAGGAAAATTTTTGAAAGCTAAAATGAGCAAGGTACTGGTCGAAGAGGATATGGGGGGTCATACCTATTCCGTGCAATTCACGGTTGCTACCAAAGAAATTCTTGACACCTATTACAAAGAAGATGCCCCGCGACTGCGAGAAGATGCCGTTGCCCTTTTCGCCGGACAATTTGTGTCTTTCCGCACCGAAATGGAGGTGGTAAGCGATCAGGTAGCCGCGAACCATACCAACTAGTACGAATACTTTAAAAAAAGGCGATGGCCAAACGAAAAAAACAAAAGGAGTACGGTTCAGCGCGTTTTTCCAAAAAGAAAAAGGAGGAAAGCCCCGTAAAAGCAAAGAAATATCTCGGTCAGCATTTTTTGAAAGATGAGGAAATTGCAAAACAAATAGCCGAAACCCTTTCGTTGGACGGTTATCGTAACGTAATAGAAATAGGCCCGGGAACAGGCGTACTTACCAAATATTTATTGCTACAAGACATCCGTTTGGTCGCGATGGACCTTGACGCAGAATCGATTATATACCTGAACCATAGCTTTCCGTTGGAGCACCCAAAAGCAATGGCAGGGAAAAGCAATCTGGAGGTAGTCGAAGCAGATTTTTTACAGTACGACCTATCTGCCTTGTTCGGCACCGAGCCTTATGCGATCACAGGAAATTTCCCTTACAACATTTCCACCCAAATTGTCTTTAGACTGTTACAGTTAAGAAAACAAGTTCCCGAATTTTCTGGAATGTTCCAAAAAGAAGTGGCCAAACGAATTTGTGAAAAAGAAGGCAGTAAAACCTATGGAATACTATCGGTATTGGTACAAGCTTTCTACGACGCGGAATACCTTTTTACCGTACATCCGCAGGTGTTCGACCCGCCTCCCAAAGTGCAGTCGGGGGTGCTAAGGCTTAAAAGAAAAGAAAACCAGGAACTTGATTGTGATGAGAAACTGTTCTTTAGGGTCGTAAAGGCCGCATTTAACCAACGGCGAAAAACGATTCGAAACAGCCTAAAAACTTTTGACCTCTCAGATGCCCTCAGGGCGAATACGGTTTTCAACCAACGCCCCGAACAACTGAGCGTAATAGACTTTATTGATCTTACTAAAAAAATTGAACAGGATCTACAAAATTCAAATCAAGAAGGCAGCTAGCCAAACTACGCGTAGCATAGAATACTGAATTAACGGGTCAAAAAGAAATACAGCCCTTCTTTCTCCCTTTTTCTTTAGCTTTGCCACGACCGTTGGCTACGTGTATAGAAAAATACCAAGATGACACCCTTTAAACTTACAGACGAGCTTGTTTCCGAAATTGAACAGCTGATCATCAACCAAGACGATCAGCAGTTACAAGGGCTTTTAAAGGAGGTTCATTTCGCCGATGTTGCAGAAATTGTCAACGAACTAAACGAAGATGAAGCAACATACCTGATTAAACTATTAGATAGTGACAAGACTTCCGACACGCTCACAGAGCTTGATGAAGATGTGCGTGAGGCCATTCTTAATAACCTTTCAAGCAAAGAGATTGCCGAGGAATTAGAGGAACTCGATACAGACGATGCCGCTGATATCATCGCGGAACTCCCAAAGGAAATTGTACAAGAGGTCATCTCGGAAATAGAAGATCGTGAGCATGCAAAGGATATTGTAGAGCTACTGCGCTATGACGAAAACTCCGCTGGGGGTCTTATGGCGAAGGAATTGGTAAAAGTACAGGAAGACTGGGATGTGCTCAAATGTGTAAAAGAAATGAGGGCGCAGGCAGAAAACGTTACCCGTGTGCACTCTATTTACGTGGTTGACAATGAGGATAAACTCAAAGGAAGGTTGTCGTTAAAAGACCTCCTTACCACCTCTACCAAAACCCATATCAGTGAGGTCTATATTCCAAAGGTAGATTCAGTAGATGTGCATGAAAAACCAGAAGAAGTCGCCAAAATAATGAGTAAATATGACCTAGAGGCGATTCCCGTGGTTGATGAAATAGGGCGTTTGGTTGGGCGAATTACGATCGATGATATTGTAGATGTCATTAGGGAAGAAGCTGAAAAAGACTACCAGTTGGCAGCAGGTATCTCGCAAGATGTAGAGGCAGATGATAGTATTTGGGAACTCACAAGAGCCCGTTTGCCATGGCTGATATTAGGATTGTTCGGTGGCTTGGGAGCTGCGGCCATTATGGGTGGTTTCGAAGAGATGATAAGCAAGCACGCCATCTTGTTTTATTTCACCCCATTGATTGCCGCAATGGCGGGAAATGTGGGCGTACAATCGAGCGCCATCATTGTTCAAGGCCTTGCGAATGACGACTTAAAAGGCAGTATTAGCAATCGTTTGATCAAAGAAATGCTATTGGCAGCCTTGAACGGCATTATTTTGGCGGCGCTCCTACTTCTTTTTACCTGGTTTTGGAAAGGGGACTTCTATACCGCTTTGGCCATTTCAATTTCGCTAATTGTCGTCATCGTAGTAGCAGGCATCATCGGCACTTTTATTCCTTTATTTTTGGAGAAACGCGGAATTGATCCGGCAATCGCTACAGGGCCTTTTATTACCACCAGCAACGATATCTTTGGTATTTTGATCTATTTCTGGATTGCGAAACTGGTACTTGGCATATAAGTACCTTCGCTCAAATAGTATCTCAAAACGATTTAATACTACCATTTACCACCACCTCAAATGGCTATTTTTGAAAAAAATTCAATGGATAGCGCTACAATCAAATCGTTTTTCGAGGAGCATGGGTATTACCATGCAAAGCAGGTTTTTAATTTGGAGCAATTAGAAGATCTTTCAACAGATTATGATGCCATTGTAAAACAGTTGTTGCATTCGGGGGACAATCTGAATGCCCGTTGGGACAATCCCGAAACAATGAAAAAGCTGGCCTCTGAAAGTTCGGTGATTCTCCACACCAATAATGTGCAACAATATTCCGCGAATTGGATGCGTGCGCTCTTCGATTCAAACTTCCTTTTTTATGCCAAGGCCCTATTAGGTGAAAATGTAATTCTACACCACACCAAACTGTTTCAAAAACCACCTTCGGTAGGAGCCCCTTTTCCAATGCATCAGGATTGGAGCTATTTCCCCACCTTACGAGATAGCATGCTTGCAGGCATTCTACATGTCACCGAAGCCACAGATAAAATGGGTTGCTTAAGGGTATACCCGGGCAGCCATCGTTTGGGAAGAGTTGCCAATACCAATGGTCAAGTCCCATCAGATTTTTTAAAGGACTACCCTTTGGAAAATGCGACCATTATAGAAGCGGCACCCGGAGACATTGTATTCTTCCATTATTTTACATTGCATGGGTCCATGCCCAATGTTTCCGACAAAACCCGAAAAACGGTATTGATTCAATTATACGCAGGAGACGATGTTACGGAACCTGGAATAGACCACCCGGATGAAAAACTGGTGTTAAGCGGCTGGAATTACCATGCTTCTAGAGCAAACACTGCCGAGTAAGGAACCACACGATTTACCAAAACAACCTTCAAAAGCATCCCTGCAAATGGTCCTTTTTTAGTACTTTTATTTTTACACCCCGCGCAAAGCCGGAGTATTGTAAAAAAGTACCCTAAAAGAGCCTCATGAAACCAATCAATTTAAAAGAGAAACATGCCGCGTTCAATACGCAATGGCACCCACACCAAATTGCGGTCGTAGATGACATGCAGGTCTTATTGGCCAAAATTGAGGGAGAATTTGTATGGCATGCCCATGAAAAAGAAGATGAACTTTTTCAGGTACTAAAAGGCACCTTATACATGCAATTTCGCGGTCGCACCGAAATCGTGAGGGAAGGGGAACTGATCGTGGTTCCGAAAGGGGTAGAACACAATCCCAGAACAAAAAAAGGCGAAGAAGTTCAATTGCTCTTATTCGAAAAACAAAGTACCGCCCATACCGGCGATGTAGACCACGCACTAACACAAACCCAGTACCCAAAAATATAATTCCCCATGAAGATACTTCACCTAGACACCAATCATCCCCTGTTATTGGAACAATTTGCGGCCCTTGGCTTCCAAAACGATGAGGACTATACCGGCACCAAAGACGAAATAGCGGAAAAAATACACCTGTACGACGGCCTGATCGTTCGCAGCCGATTTCGAATCGATGCCGATTTTCTGGAAAAGGCCATAAATCTAAAGTTTATTGGCCGTCTTGGAGCGGGTTTGGAGAATATTGACACCGATTTTGCAAAATCGAAAGGTATCTTTTTAGCTTCGGCCCCGGAGGGCAATCGCAATGCAGTGGGCGAACATGCCCTGGGTATGCTCTTGTCATTGTTCAACAAATTAAACAAAGCGGACCGGGAAGTGCGAAATGGAACCTGGGATCGCGAAGGCAACAGAGGCATTGAACTCGATGGAAAAACCGTCGGCATCATTGGCTATGGGAATATGGGCAAAGCATTTGCCAAAAAACTAACAGGGTTCAATACCGAGGTTATCTGCTATGACATACAAGGGGGGGTAGGCGATGAGAATGCCAGACAAGTAGGCATCATGGAACTACAGCAAAAAACCGATGTACTTAGCTTACATGTTCCCGAAACCGAAAGCACCATCAACATGATCAACACAACCTTTATAGATGGCTTTCAAAAGGCGATTTGGCTGTTAAATACTGCCCGTGGCAAATGCGTTGTAACCGAAGATTTGGTTGCCGCATTACAATCGGGAAAAGTTTTAGGTGCCGGACTAGACGTTTTAGAGTACGAGAAGACCTCTTTTGAAACGCTTTTTTCAAGTCAAATGCCAGCTGCTTTTGACTATTTGATCAAGTCACCTAAGGTCTTGTTGAGTCCGCATGTCGCAGGCTGGACGGTGGAGAGCAAGGAGAAATTGGCACAGACCATCGTTGACAAGGTCAAAGCGGCGTTTATAGCTTAAAGAATAGTCGATTTCAATTTCGAATCACCGATGCACAAGTGTTGAATAGGAACCAATGGAAAGAGCTGCCTATCTCCGGATAAAAAAGTTTTGGTACATTTAGAAGGTGAAGAAAACCATACTCATATTCGGGAGCCTGGCATTCTCATTACTGCTGCTTTTTCAGATTAGTAAATATTCGCTTATTGGCAAAGACTTTGAAATTGAAGGCGTCTTGGCGATAGTCGCAGTCGTTTTTTTTATAGTAGGTGTCTATCTCAACAAAAGGAGCCTCCATACAGAAAAACGTCTTGAGGGAGAAATAGACTTGGAAAAAATCAAGGCCCTGGAATTGAGCAAAAGGGAATACGAAGTACTTGTCGAAATTTCAATGGGGTACTCAAACAAAGAAATAGCGGACAAATTATTTGTGACCGAAAGCACTATCAAGACCCATGTTTCGAACCTGCTGGTAAAGCTAAACGCCAAACGAAGAACCCAGGCAATACAAATTGCCAAAGAGTTGAGAATACTATAGTTTAATCTTTTTTTATACAAAAGTAGTACGCTTTTGGTACTTTAGTATGAGCCTGTTTTCAGCCCGCTAACTTAGTTTTGAGGTACTAAAAATTCATCTTCTACAATATGAAAAACACTATAACAAGATTTGGCATGTATGGGCTTTTGCTAGCCATGGTTCTTTTTTTAGGAGCATTGGTGCTCGGCAAGGAAGCAAACTTTTCAACCCAAGAAATCATAGGTTATGCGACCATGATCGCGTCGTTGTCATTTGTTTTCTTCGGTATTAAACACTTTAGGGATCAAGAAAACCAGGGCGCTGTTACCTTTGGAAAAGCGCTGTTAATCGGGGTATTGATTTCAGCAATTACGGCCTTGGGTATTGCAATCGCCGATTTCATTTATACCACTCTTATCAATCCCAATTTTTTCGAAGAATACAAAGCGACCATGGTGGCCCAGGGGCATACCGAACCTATTCCGGATTATGGCAGTTTTTTTATGGCTTTCTTAATGTTTGCAACTGTTTTAATTCTGGGCTTTATTATTTCATTAATTTCAGCACTGATATTACAACGTAAAAAGAACTAATATGAACTACAAAGCAGCCAGCCCTGAAGCGTATATTGCACAATTACCCGATGAACGAAAGCCCGTAATCGAAAAGCTTCGACAAACGATTCTCAAGAATTTACCCGAGGGTTTCGAGGCACAAATGAGCTATGGCATGTTGGGATTTGTAGTGCCACATTCCCTTTATCCGGGAGGATATCACTGCGACCCCAAATTGCCGCTCCCCTTCATTAATCTAGCCTCCCAAAAAAAGTTTGTTGCGGTCTATCATTCGGGTATCTATGCAGACCCTGAACTATATGAGTGGTTCGTAAGCGAATTCCCCAAGCATTGCAAGCGTAAAATCGATATGGGAAAAAGCTGTATCCGTTTCAAATATATGGATGATATTCCCTATGAACTCATTGCAGAATTAACATCTAAAATGACCGTAGAACAATGGGTGGCATTGTATGAAAAAAATATAAAACGCTAATTGAGATTACATTCCTGTAATCGCGGGGTCAAAAAGTACCTCCAATGAAAAATAGCGCTACAGGATCGGGTGGTTTTTAGACCCGTATGGCAACAAGTTGGAACGCTGGGGAGCAATAGACAGGGCATTTTTATAGGGGATAAGGGAATTCATTCTTTTTAGGACTCTTTGAGTTCGAAAATAATTATTACTTTTAGCCTACTAACAACCTAAAAAACAAGTATGTCAGAAGAGAACAAAGACCTTGGCGACAAAGCCGAAGATGCTTTCGATAGCGCCAAAGAAAAGGCCAGCGAATTAGGCGAACAGGCCAGTGAAAAATTCGAGGACGCCAAAGAAGCAACCAAAGAATTTGCAGAAGATGCCAAAGAGGCCGCTAGTGATTTTGCCGATGAAGCCAAAAAAACGGCCAATGAATTTACTGAAAGTGCCAAAGAAGCTTTTCAAGGAGGCGAAAATAAAAAGTTGATTGCTGGTATTTTGGCAATACTTTTAGGCTCTTTGGGGATACACAAATTTATTCTTGGCTATCAAAAGGAAGGCTTTATACTGCTAGGAGCATCTATTGTGGGGTATGCAACGCTCTGTTTATTCGTTGGAAGCTTTATATTGATGGCTACGGGGATCGTTGGTTTGATTGAGGGGATTATCTACCTTACCAAGTCTGATGAAGAGTTTTACAACACCTACCAGGCCGGACAAAAGCCTTGGTTCTAAAAAAAATAAAGTCAGATTATACCAATCTGACTTTTTTATTTCGTTTTATCATCGTAATATTGCAATATATAAATGTTAAATGGGTCTTACTAAAACACAAATATTCGATTACAAGCAGAACAGGCTAGCTTCCGTTTTCAAGGTATTGGCCCACCCTGCCAGAATTGCAATTCTTCAGTATATAAGTAATGAAGAATCGTGTATTTGCAAGAACATTGTAGAAGAAATCGGTCTTTCCCAACCCACCATTTCCCAACATCTAAAAGAATTAAAGAGTATTGGTCTTATCAAAGGGGAAATCGAAGGAAAAAAAGTATGCTACTGTATTGACCTTGATAAGTGGAAACAGATGCAAACCTTGCTAAACACATTTTTTGACAAGACTAAATTCAATTGTTGTTAACCATAAAATCAGACACATGAAAACAGGTGAGTTTTTATCGCTATTACAAGAAAACGCTTCCAAAAGCCTATTATTCGAATATGCCTCGGGCAAGTTCGTTGGGGCCAATTACCATATTACAGAAGTAAAGAATATTACTGTTGACTCTGTTGATTGTGGTGCAGGAACCGACTTTTGGAAAGAGACCGTTATACAGCTTTGGGAGAGTCCGGAAGAAAAGGACAACAGGGATTATATGACCGCTTACAAAGCACTTGGAATCTTGAATAAAGTGGACCAAATAAAACCCATGGAAAAGTCTGTAATCGTAAAATTCGAATACAGTAATGACCAATTTCATACCGCACAACTTTTCGTAAACGATTTCACGATCGATCAAGACAAATTGGTGATGAAACTTGGCATCAAACAAACCGATTGCAAGGCCAAGGAAGCTTGTGGAGTACCCGTATTAACTTCAACTGCAACGGAAGAAGCCTGTACCCCCGGGGGTGGCTGCTGCTAAATCCTCCCCTATGACTATACGCAAAATGACCCCCTCCGATTGGGAAACCGTAGCGTCTATTTATGCTGAAGGAATCGCTACAGGTTTTGCTACCTTCGAAAAAGACATCCCTACATATGAGGATTGGGATGCAGCCCATATGAAAAGTTGTCGCTTGGTCGCTACCGAGCATGCTCAAATTCTTGGTTGGGCGGCCCTTTCACCGGTTTCCAGTCGTTGTGTTTATGGTGGTATCGGCGAAGTCAGTGTCTATATAGGTGCGGAAAGCCGCGGGCGTGGTGTTGGCAAAACCCTTCTAAACGCCCTAATTACAGCCAGTGAAGCCGCCGGTTTATGGACCATCCAATCGGGCATTTTTCCCGAAAATAAAGGCAGTATTAAAGTACATGAAAACACCGGTTTTCGATTGATAGGGAAACGGGAACGTGTAGGCAAGTTAAACGGTGTTTGGAAAGACAACCTCTTGTTCGAAAGGCGCAGCAAGCGCATAGGAATCGATTAAATAAAACGTATAAATCCGCTCGCCTTTGTGCAGCAACTAAATAACGAATACCACAATGAAAAACATTCTTGTACTTTGTACCGGAAACTCTTGCAGGAGCCAAATGGCACACGGGTATCTGAGAACCTTACAAAACAACGCGGCAGCCATCTATAGTGCCGGTATCGAAACACATGGTCTTAACCCGGGAGCAGTGGCCATCATGGCAGAAGATGCCATAGATATCACTGGGCATACCAGCAACCATGTAGACGAATATGAGGGTATCGAATGGGATTATATCATTACGGTATGCGACCATGCAAAGGAGAACTGTCCTTTTATAGCCGCCCCGAACGCCGAGCGCATTCATCACAACTTCTTTGACCCCTCAAAGGTGGTAGGTAGTGAGGCCGAAAAACATGCAGCCTTTTTAAAAGCAAGAAACGAGATCAAGGAATTTTGTAGCGCATTTGTAGCCGAGAACCTGAATTAGCGGTCTATATTTTGCCCATTTTCAGAAAGCTTGCGTTCCAATTCGGCTTGAAATTCTTCCATTACAGGTTTTACCGTGCTTTCCGGAAGATCGGCGATTTTGATATACATCAAACCGTCGACTGAATTATTGAACAGTGGATCTACATTAAACGCGACTACTTTGGCGTTCTGCTTAATGTATTTTTTGATCAATACGGGCAAACGCAGGCTTCCCGGTTCTACCTCATCGATCAACCTATCAAACTTGTTTAGGTCGGCCTGGGTCTCATCAAAAACGAATTCCTTGTCGGCATCCTTAAGTTTCACCTTGAACTCCTTTTTCGGCCGAACGTACTGCGCCACATATGGATCCCAATAATTACTTTTCATAAACTCGATCATCAATGACTTTGAGAACTTCGAGAACTGGTTGCTAATACTTACCCCGCCGATCAGGTATTTATGCTCCGGATGGCGCAGCGTCGTATGCACGATTCCCTTCCATAGCAAAAACAATGGCATGGGTTTCTGTTGGTACTCTTTTATGATATAAGCCCTTCCCATTTCAATCGATTGGCGCATCATCCCAAACAGTTCGGGTTCAAAACGAAAAAGATCTTGAAGGTAAAAACCGTCGATTCCATATTTCGCAAAAATCTCGGAGCCCAATCCCATACGGTAAGCGCCGGCAATGACCTTTGCCTGATTGTCCCAAAGGAACATATGATGATAGTAGGCATCGAATTTGTCAATGTCAGTAGAATTATTGGTGCCTTCGCCGATCGCGCGAAACGTAATCTCACGTTGTCTTCCAATTTCTTTAAGGGTAAAAGGCATTTCGCTTGCTGGGGCTAAAAACACTTCGTAGTTTTTGCTCTGCAGCATTCTTCTGTCTTTCTCGATCAGTTTTTCTATCTCGCCCTGAATGACCTCCGTTCGAACCGCCGTTGCGATTTTACGAGGTTGTTTGGGAATTTTTAAGGTAGTCGGTATTTGATCGATCAAACGCTCTTTTTGATAGGCATTCGAAAGTATATACGTTTTTTTTCTCAATAGCTCGCCATACTCCTCCAAACTACCCTGTTCTTCCTGCGTAGCTACGGAAATAGGTTGCCCAATACGCACCCTAATAGGCCTATTGCGCTGCGTATACACTTCGGAAGGCAACTTGGCAGTTCTAAAAATGCCACTAATTCTCGCCAAACGGTAAAAGAGTTTACTATTTCTCGCATGAAAGTAAATAGGCACCACGGGCACCTTGGCATTGCGAATCATCTTAATAGCGGTCTCTTCCCAGGCTTTGTCCACAATATTCTTTCCCTCCTTACTGGTAGAGACTTCCCCAGCCGGAAAAATACCCATGGGATGACCGTCTCTTAAATGCGACATGGCTTGCTTAAAACCGCCAATGCTGCTCTTTGCGTCCTTACGATCTTCGAACGGGTTCACCGGAAATAGATACGGCGCCAAGGGTGCAAAGCGCTCCAATAAAAAATTGGCCATTACCTTGTAATCGGAACGATGCTTTATGAGCAGTTTTAAAAGAACGATCCCGTCCATTCCTCCAAGAGGATGGTTGCTAATGGTGATATATGGGCCCTCTTTGGGAAGTCGTTTTAGTTCGTCGCTGTGAATCTCATAATCGATTTCATACTTGTCGAGGACCGCATCTAAAAAATCCTCCCCTTCCAAATGACTCATCTCATCATACTCCCGCGACATACGGGAAATTTTTGTGACCTTGAATAAGATCCATGCCAGGAAAGTACCAATAAACCCGAACTTGTCAAGATTTATGGCTTTTGCCACTTCTTTGGCGGTCACTAAACCCATATATTCAATAATTTAGGAAGCCGCTAAGATAGGAAAAACGTTACAGGTCGACCTTATTTTAACATTGCTAAAAAAGCACTATATTGCCTATTTGACAACCAGTTGTAAGGTCTCCTTGCCTCTTTGCTCAAGCAGAACCTCACGCCCATTCTGAAGCGATGAAACGGCAGCTTCGTTAAAATGACGAATGGTGTAAAGCGAAACACCTTCATGACAAACAAGTTTGAACCTACTTTTAAGTAAATTCAAGAGCTCATCCAACCTGCCAAATTTATTATCCACACATACTGAAAAACTGATCGCTGAATTTTGAATCAAGTCGACCTTCATCTTATGCTGGTGAAACAATTTAAAAAGTTCGCTGATACTATCCTCCACAATAAAGGAAAAGTCAAGCGACGATAATTTTAGCAATACTTGGTTCTTCTTCACTATAAAGCAAGGCACATTCGGCTCGATACCAGATCCCTTACCAACCGTAGTACCCGCATCTTTCGGCTGTATGAACGATTTTACATGCAAGGGAATCTCTTTCCCTTGCAAAGGTTGCAATGTCTTTGGGTGAATAACCGAGGCGCCGTAAAACGCCAGTTCAATTGCCTCGCGATACGAAATTTTATGTAATAGTTGTGTTTCCTCGAAGTATCGGGGGTCTGCATTCAAGACGCCCGGAACATCTTTCCAAATAGTAACCGAATTGGCATTGAGACAATAGGCTAAAATTGCGGCAGAATAATCAGACCCCTCTCTCCCGAGCGTGGTGGTAAAATTATTATCGTCACTACCTAAAAAGCCCTGGGTAATATAGAGCTGTGATTTATCGATCCCTTCGCCAACATTCTGTTGGGTCTTTTCCCAATTCACCGCCACATCGCGATAACTGTTATCTGTTTTAATAAAGTCACGAACATCGAGCCACGTATTGCCTATCCCCACCTCGTTCAAATAGGCACTAATGATCGTAGTCGAAATAAGCTCTCCGTACCCCACGACCTGATCATATACAAAATTGTACTTAGGTGACTTGTTCCAGGCTAAAAAACCACTAACCTCATCTACCAACGTCTTGACTTTGGCAAAAACCGCATGGTTCTCATTTTCGAAAAGATCTTTCAAAATAACCCGGTGATAGGCGACCACGGCTTCAATCGCTGTCGTTACGGCGGCCTTATCGTTAAAATAGGCGTCGACCACCGCTTCCATGGCGTTGGTGATTTTTCCCATCGCCGAAACGACCACTAAGGTATTTTCGTGACCGGTTTCCCGTAATACGCTTACCACATTTCTTACTGCTTCGGCATCTTTGACCGATGCTCCTCCAAACTTAAAAACTCGCATATATACGCTAACTTAATTTTATATTATTTAAAAACACTTCAATGCTTTTCTACCCTATTTTGTGAAGTTCCCGTTCCATATGATACAAATCGAGCCCAGGCCCCCAAAAGTCTTTTTGGACCTTTATTAATTTGTAACCAAACTTCTCAAAAAAGCGATACGCCAGTTGAGAGGTTTGCACCACCAACTTTTGCAACATTGGATCTGCTTTAAAGACTCTTAAACAATGTTCCATCATAAGCTTTCCTAGGCCCGAACCACGCTGAGAAGGGTCAAAGAAAATCCAGCGTACCAGACCAATCCCGGTATCTTTTTCTGCCAAACAACCTGCGCCTCCCACGATTTCCCCCTTGTACTCAAACGTAAAATAACGTTCGCCTTCCTTCTCTAAAAAGGTCATAAAATCATCCACTTCACTTGGGTCAAAATAGGAGGGAACGTTTCGCTTTAAGATTTCAACCAATTTTGTCTTATCCCCTATTTCATAGCTCCGAATCATCCCTTAAAAAACTAATTGTTCTTTAAAAAGTGGGCCATGGCTTCTTCATTCAACTGTACCACATCCCAATCGCGCATCACCCGTGCTCCTTTCTTTTCATAAAACTGAATCGCGGGTTCGTTCCAATCCAATACTTCCCAACTAATTCGTTTTACCCCAGCACGATCACCGTATTTTACCACCTCCTTCAACAAAGCGTTTCCCAACCCACTTCCCCGCATCTTTTCGGTGACGATCAAATCTTCAAGATGTATAACCGGCCCCTTCCAGGTAGAATAACGGGGGTATATCACCGCCATTCCTACAATAGCCTTGTCGGCTTCCGCTACAAAACAATGAAACAAAGCTTGCGCTCCATAACCGGCCGCTACCAAATCATCAACCGTTACCTCCACCGCATGGTCTTCTTTTTCAAAAGAAGCAAGTTCCTTGATCAAGTTCAGTACATGTGGCATATCTGCCGCATTGGCATCACGAATAGTATATTCCATAATTGTTACAAATAAAACACAAAGTTATAAATTTAAAAACGAAAGGTTAACGAAAACGTTTTAGTTTCACAAAATATCCGATATTTGTGCCCAAATAAACAACTATTCCCAATGTTAAAAAGTAAGAATACCACCTTAGGTGAATATATCATTGAAAATCAGTCTTCATTTCAATATTCGTCAGGTGAATTGTCGAAATTGATCAATGCCATTCGTTTAGCGGCAAAAGTCGTCAACCACGAGGTCAACAAAGCCGGATTGATCGATATTCTCGGAGCAGCCGGCGACACCAACATTCAGGGCGAAGACCAGCAAAAATTAGATGTACTGGCCAATGAAAAGTTCATTCAAACGCTCAAAAACAGGGAAATTGTTTGTGGCATCGCCTCTGAAGAAGAAGATGACTTTATCAGTATCAATAGCAACGATGAACAACATAGAAACAAATACGTTGTCTTGATCGACCCCTTGGATGGTTCTTCGAATATTGATGTGAATGTCTCCGTAGGAACCATTTTCTCTATTTATAGGAGAATTACGCCCGAAGGCACCCCGGTTACCTTAGAAGATTTTCTGCAACCCGGCAGAAACCAAGTCGCGGCAGGCTATATTGTTTACGGCACCTCTACCATGCTGGTATATACCACGGGAGATGGAGTAAATGGCTTTACCCTAAACCCGGCTATTGGCACCTTCTACTTGTCCCATCCCAATATGGAATTTCCTGAAACCGGAAAGATTTACTCCGTAAACGAAGGCAATTACAACCATTTTCCGCAAGGCGTAAAAGACTATATCAAATACTGCCAAAAAGAAGAAGATGACCGCCCCTATACTTCAAGATATATTGGTTCTTTGGTATCTGATTTTCATAGGAACATGATCAAAGGCGGTATTTATATGTACCCAAAAAGCAGTAAAGCCTCTAACGGAAAATTGCGCTTGTTATACGAATGCAACCCCATGGCGTTTTTGGCAGAACAGGCCAATGGCAAGGCAAGTGATGGGCACACGGCGATCTTGGATTTACAACCGACCGAACTGCACCAACGGGTCCCTTTCTTTTGCGGTAGCATAAAAATGGTCGAAAAGGCAGAAGAGTTTATGAAATAAGCATAAAAAAAGCGGCTCTGACAAGAACCGCTTTGTACACTATATCTAAAAACAGTCTTACCTGTTCATATTTTTAATTTCTTCTATGAAGTTATCTTCATCCACACCGGCATGAACCAATTTTAAGGCTTTATCCACTACATAGGAGACGTTCGATGGCGAAAAACCAAGTCCTACACCCAAACGCTCCAGCATGGCCGTCTGCCGTTCACCCAACTCACGATCCGCATATACCATACGCGCCAAATCATACAAGCGTTCCAAGCGACGGTCGTAATTAGAAGGTGGGTTTATGGGGTGCTCCATATAATCTTTCAGGGTCTTTTTATACTCCTCTTCCGAAATATCCAATTTACGGGCCAAGCGGTCTAAAAAAGCTTTTTCCTCTTCGGTAATTACCCCATCACTCATTGCAACGCGTACTATGGCGGCAAAATGATCTTGGTTTCGCTCTCTAAAACCACTATCGAACAAATCTAAAAACGACATATATCTTAATTTATTCGGCAAATATAATTTTTTTGAGGGTCATATTCGCGCTTCCATTTGATTATTTTGTCGTTCCCCATTGCCCGATGATGATCGGGAAATGGGTCGCGCTATCCGCTACAAATCCTCCCCACAAAAAGTGGCTCCGGGTTTTTCGCTCCTATCCCTAACGCGCAGTCCGAATCGGCCCAAAAGAAGTCAGATATTGACTAACTTTCCAGCGCCATTTGAAATAGCACCAATGACCAGGGAAGAACTCTACGAAATAGCACAAGATTGGTTTCGACAACAAGACTGGAAACCGTTCCCCTTCCAAAAACATACGTGGAAAGCCTTTCTACAGGGCAAGAACGGCCTTTTGAACGCCCCTACCGGCAGTGGTAAAACCTATGCACTCTGGTTCCCGATCGTCCTAAGCTACATTAAAAAAAACCCGGAGTATCAAAGCAAGCATAAAAAAGGACTCAAAGCTATTTGGATCACCCCTTTGCGTGCCCTTTCACAAGAAATAAAGCAATCGGCCGAACGGGTCACTGCCGATTTGGGCACCCAAATGACCGTAGGCATTCGCAGTGGGGACACCAGCACCAAAGAACGGGCCCAACAAAAAAGGCAGATGCCCGATTTACTGATCACCACTCCGGAAAGTCTGCAATTGTTACTTGCCTCAAAAGGATATGACAAAACCTTTAAGGACTGTATGGCCATCGTGGTTGATGAATGGCATGAACTTTTGGGAACAAAAAGGGGTGTTCAGATGGAGTTGGGCCTTTCCCGTCTAAAAACGGTCGCAAAAGCGCTTCGCATATGGGGTATCTCTGCCACTATAGGCAATTTGGAAGAGGCGCGACAGGTACTATTGGGCCCAAATTCCAACGCGCTGCAAAACTCCGTCATGATCAAGGCCAATATCCGTAAAAAAATTACGGTCAAAAGTATGATCCCCAAAGAGATGGAGACCTTTCCCTGGCGTGGACATTTGGGCATTCGGTTGTTGGAAGATACCATTCCGATCATTAACAAAAGTAAGACCACCCTGTTGTTCACCAATACGCGAAGCCAATGTGAAATCTGGTTTCAAAAAATATTGGAAAAACATCCCGAATACGCCGGTGAACTTGCCATGCACCATGGCAGCATCAATAAAGAAACACGCCTATGGGTAGAACAGGCGATCCGCAATGAAAGCCTTACCGCCGTCGTCTGTACATCAAGCCTAGATCTAGGGGTCGACTTCGCCCCTGTAGAGACGGTTGTTCAAATTGGGGGTCCCAAGGGAATTGCCCGTTTCTTGCAACGCGCAGGAAGAAGTGGGCATCGCCCCGGAAAAGAAAGTGTCATTTACTTTCTCCCCACCCATGCCATAGAGCTCATTGAAGCCTCGGCCCTACAGCAAGCGGTCAAACAACAGGCGGTAGAAGATCGCATGCCCTATCTCAATAGCTTTGATGTATTGTTGCAATACCTAACGACCCTGGCCGTATCAGATGGTTTTTATCCAGAGGAGATATTTTATGAGATCAAAGAAACCTTTTGCTACCAGGCAATCACCGAAGACCAATGGCAGTGGCTCCTAAACTTTTTGGTCATGGGCAGCCAAAGTCTACAGAGTTACGACGAATATAAAAAGGTCGATGTGGAGGAAGATGGCCGTTTTAAGGTAACGAATCGCGGGGTCGCAATGCGCCACCGTTTTCAAATCGGTACGATTGTCGGCGATGCCAACCTCACCGTACGCTATCAAAGAGGGGGATACATTGGTACGATCGAAGAGTATTTCATCTCCAAACTGGTACCTGGAGATGTTTTCACCTTTGCTGGGCGCAATCTAGAGTTCATTCGTATCAAGGAAATGCAGGTACACGTGCGCAATTCAAAAAAGAAAACAAACAAGGTTCCCAGTTGGATGGGCGGGCGCCTTACCCTATCGGCACAGATGTCCGAACTTTTGCGCAACGAACTCTATACGGCCGATAAACCTCTTAAAGACCAGTCGATAGAAATACGATCACTGGCACACATTTTTGAGCGGCAACGTCTAGAGAGTCTTGTTCCAAAACCGGATCAGTTTTTAATTGAAAGTTTTAAGACCCAGGATGGATATCACTATATTTTTTATCCCTTCGAAGGCAGGTTTGTACATGAAGCTATGGGCAGCTTATTGGGGTATCGCATTAGTTTGTTATCTCCCATTACTTTTTCCTTGGCCTTCAATGACTATGGCTTTGAACTCTTATCCGATCAAGAACTCGATATGCAACAGGTACTCGACAATAATTTGTTCACCACCGATTATATGTTAGACGACCTTCAAAAAAGTCTCAACGCTACCGAAATGGCACGTCGCAAATTTCGGGATATTGCCGTCATCAGCGGACTCGTATTCACAGGCTATCCTGAAAAAGGAGTGAAAATGAAACACTTACAGAGCAGTTCACAACTCCTTTTCAATGTATTTCGCGACTACGAAGGGGATAACCTCTTATTTCAACAAGCCTTTCGAGAAACCTTTGAACACCAATTAGAAGAAGGCCGCCTGCGCTTGTCATTGGAACGGATCGCCACACAGGAAATTATTTGGAAAGCATGTAAAGAACCTACCCCATTTTCCTTTCCTTTGATTACCGACCGTATGAGCCGTGAAAAACTCTCTAGCGAAAAACTGGCGGACCGTATCAAACGAATGGCGGCCTTGTTGAGCAAAAGATAGTAGTTAGCAAGAATCGGGTTTTCAAGCGAGCCTTCCTGAGCTATTTTTGCTTCGTAACATAGAAAAACATGACACAGCAAGAACAACTAAATTACGAGCGGATCGCCGAGGCTATCACCTATTTAAAAACGAACTTCAAAGAGCAACCCTCTTTACATCAAATCGCAGAGCAAGTGCATTTGAGTCCGTTTCATTTCCAGCGCCTGTTCACCGATTGGGCCGGGGTAAGCCCTAAAAAATTTATGCAGTATTTGAGTTTGGAATATGCAAAACAGCTGCTAAAACAAAAAAAGACAACGCTATTTGAAACCGCTTACCAAACCGGACTTTCAGGATCAAGTAGGTTGCACGATCTTTTTGTAAACATTGAAGGGATGACCCCTGGGGAATATAAAAATGGGGGTGCCAACCTGCGTATTAACTACAGTTTTGCGGAAAGTCCTTTTGGCCATATCATTGTGGCCTCCACCCAGAAGGGGGTATGCCATCTCGCTTTCTGTCAGCACAAGCAAAAAGCCGTTCAAACACTAAAAGAGCGCTTTCCGCAAGCAGCCTATACCGAAATGGTAGATAGCATACAACAAGAAGCCTTGTTCATCTTTCAGCATGATTGGAGCAAAATGGGACAAATAAAACTGCATTTGACCGGCACCCCTTTTCAATTAAAAGTGTGGGAAGCGCTCTTAAGGATTCCGTTGGGCGACCTAAGCTCTTATGGCAACATTGCGACAGCCATTGGCAAGCCGAAAGCAGCAAGGGCCATCGGCACCGCAATAGGAAGCAATCCCGTGGCATATCTAATACCATGTCACCGTGTCATTCAAGCTTCTGGCAATACCGGTGGCTATATGTGGGGAAGCACCCGAAAATCTGCAATAATTGGCTGGGAAGCCGCCAAAACGGCCAGTTGACCTTCCAAAAAACCGTTCGAATACGCTTTACGGCGCACTCCGCCTAAGACCAAAACACACCCTTTTATAAAAATGAATGGAATGCCCCTTTTGGAAGAAGGTAGCGCATATCCTACACCCTTAAAACAACCATATGAAAACGTTTATTCTTATTCACGGTTCCTGGCACAGCGCCTGGAACTGGCACCTGGTAACGCCAATTTTAGAACAAAAAGGACACCAAGTAGTAACCCCTGACCTACCGGGTATGGGGCGAGACAAGACGCCCATTCAAGAAGTGACCATGGCATCGACCGTTGAAAAAATTTGCCAATTGATCGATTCGGCCAAAGGCGAGGTAATCCTGGTCGGGCATAGTAAAAATGGCATCATGATTTCCCAAGCGGCCGAGTACCGTTCTGAAAAAATAGCAAAACTCGTTTACCTTGCCGCCTACCTGATTCCGAACGGCAAAACACAGGCCGAATATTCGGCTCAGGATACCGAAGGGGTACTAAAACCATATGTTACCAGACATCCGGAAACCGCCTCCCATAGCCTACAGCCTGAAATATATAAAGAGGGACTATACCATGATTGCAACAAAGCGATTGTTCAATTGGCGAAAGTACTATTGGGCAAGGAAGCTGTGGCAACCGCCATTACCCCCTTGCAACTAAGCCCAGAAAAGTTTGGCGCGGTTCCGAGGTATTATATTGAATGTACCGAAGACCGCGCGGTCACCCCTTTTATTCAGCAAAAAATGTACAATGAAATCCCGTGCAAAGAAGTTTTTACCATGCATACCAGCCATTCGCCCTTCTTTAGCAAGCCGGCCGAACTATGCACCATACTTTGTAAAATAGCCACTGCTTCATGAAAACTACATCTCACAAATTAGCAACCTTGGATTGGCAAAAAATTGCCTTGGATCTTTCTGAAAAAGGTTATACCATTATCCCAAGACTCCTTTCAAACAAACAGTGTAGCGAATGTATTGACCTATACGATCGGCCAAATACGTTTCGAAAGACAGTCGTAATGGAGCGCCATCGTTTTGGTAAGGGAGAATACAAGTATTTTTGCTACCCGCTACCAACGATTGTGCAAACCATTCGTGAAAATATGTATCCCAAACTAGCACTCATTGCCAACAAATGGATGCATGAGCTGGGCATCGCCCATCAATTCCCGCATACGCTTTCGGCCCTATTGAAACAATGTCATCTCAACAATCAATTACGACCAACCCCTTTGATCCTAAAATATGGAAAAGGAGGTTTTAATACCCTACACCAAGATCTTTACGGTACGGTTTACTTTCCGCTACAAACAGTACTGTTTCTAAATGAACCCGAAATTGACTTCACGGGCGGGGAATTTGTTTTGACCCAACAGCTGCCAAGGGCACAATCAAAAGCAATCGTATTACGGCCAAAAAAAGGGGATATGTTGCTATTCACGACACAATTTCGCCCTGTAAAAGGAAGTAGAGGCTATTACCGGGCCCATATGAAGCATGGGGTAAGCGAGGTACATACCGGAAATCGGCACACCTTGGGAGTCATTTTTCACGACGCAACTACCTAGACCATGGAACATCATAAAACCATATCGGACATCCGGTTGCGCAGGCAGATCAAAAATGGTACGATTCGGTTTGGTGGTAACAAAAGCCTCAAAATAGTCGGTACTTTGGCCTGCAAGTCCGGCAAGCGAATGAAGCGGGCCAACCGGGTTTTTTTTACCGACATTCAGGAAGCAAAGAAAAGGGGCTATCGCCCCTGCGGCCATTGTATGAAAACAGCTTATAAAGAATGGAAAAAAAGTAATAATAACAAGTTTTCATCATAAGCCTCACACGATACTAGAACTTACGGTCCCTTTTTGTACTTGGGGCAGTATTGGTATCTTTGCCGGTATGGAAACGCATCGCATTACGATAAAAGACCAGCAGTTTGTGATGCATCCGCTCGGAGGGCTTTTTTGGGAACACCAAAGCATGTTATTGATCAGTGATGTTCATTTGGGGAAGGTTTCCCATTTTCGCAAATTTGGCGCTGCGGTACCGCAGGCCGCGGTCCTAAAGAATTTTGAATTATTGAGCAAATCGGTCGCCTATTTTTCACCAAAAACGGTCTGTTTTATGGGAGATCTGTTTCATTCCTCGTTGAACAAAGAATGGCATCTTTTTGAAGATTGGGTTGCCAAGCTAGACTGCAAGATTGTATTGGTAGCAGGCAATCATGATATTATTTCACCACTAAAGTATGAGGCTCTGGGAATACAAGTGGTCTCAGAAATACGGCTCGATGGTTTTCTCCTAACCCACCATCCGCAGGAATGTGAAAACTTCTTTAATTTCTCAGGACATATACACCCGGCCGTACGCCTTCAAGGTCAAGGCCGCCAAACCATACGTTTGGCATGTTTCTTTAAATCCAAAACACAACTTATCTTACCGGCATTTGGCGAATTTACAGGAACGTTTACCTTAAAACCAACGCGTGGCGACGAGGTATACACCCTTGTTGAAAATAGCGTTGTAAAAATATAGACATCCTTTTGTGATGGGTGTTGCTACCCCGTATATTTGCACAAAATTGCTCCGTTGACGCATACGACCATTCAACAGCTGTTCGCACAGTCTCCTCAAATAAGGAAACTGCAGCATACTATTGCCCAACCCTTCGATTCCGCCGAAAAAAACAACCAAAAAATTCGCCTAAAAGGGCTTACGGGTTCTTCGCTTTCTTTCGCAATAGCACAGAGCTTTTCCCAAGCCGAACAACCCTTTTTAGTCATTCTAAATGACAAGGAAGAAGCGGCCTACTACCTGAACGACCTTGAACGGCTGATTGGTGAGACCGAGGTGCTTTTTTATCCGGGCAGCTATCGCAGACCCTATCAAATCGAAGAAACCGACAATGCAAACGTACTGCTTCGTGCCGAAGTGCTCAACCGAATCAACTCTCGAAAAAAACCTGCGGTAATCGTCACCTACCCCGATGCGTTGTTCGAAAAGGTAGTCACTCGGAAAGAACTCAATAAGAACACCTTAAAAATAAAATTGGAAGACACCTTGTCGCTCGACTTTTTGAACGAGGTACTCTTCGAATACAAGTTTCAACGGGTCGATTTTGTTACGGAACCGGGCGAATTTTCGGTACGTGGGGGCATTGTAGATGTGTTTTCCTTTTCCCATGACGAACCTTATCGAATCGAATTTTTTGGAGACGAGGTCGATAGTATTCGCACTTTTGACGTGGAGACACAATTGTCTACCGATAGGGTATCCAAGATTAGCATTATACCGAACGTAGCAAATAAGTTTCTCGATGAAAGAAGGGAGAGCTTTCTTCGATACATCGCATCCAACACCCTAATTTTTGTCAAAAACACCGATTTACTATGTGATCGATTAGACGATTTCTTTAAAAAGGCCGAGACCACCTTCGATAAGTTTTCGGAGAATATGAAACATGCGACCCCCGACGAACTTTTTATGAACGGCCAACGCTTTGAAAAACAATTGGTCGATTTCAGATGCGTCGAAATGAATCAAAACAAGGCAAATCAAGATACCTTAATTGAATTCAATACGGAACCGCAGCCTTCGTTCAACAAAAAATTCGATTTACTCATAGAAAACCTGAATGCGAAAAGGGAAAAGGGGTTTACCAACTATATTTTCTGTGCAAGCGAACAACAGGCGAAACGTTTTCATGCTATTTTTGAAGAGGGGCAACAGGAAGTGCATTATAAGACCATCGTATTCCCATTATTTCAGGGGTTCATAGAGAACGATTTAAAAATTGCCTGTTATACAGACCACCAGATCTTTGAACGTTACCATAAGTTTCAGCTTAAAAATGGATATGCCAAAAAGCAGGCAATTACCCTAAAGGAGCTCAACAAACTCGAAATCGGCGATTATGTTACCCATATCGACCATGGTATCGGGAAGTTCGGAGGTTTGCAAAAAATAGATGTAGAAGGAAAAAAACAAGAAGCGATAAAGCTCATGTACGGAGAACGTGATATTCTGTATGTGAGCATTCATGCACTCCATAAGATCTCAAAGTTCAACGGAAAAGACGGGGCCGTTCCAAAAATTTACAAGCTTGGATCGGGTGCTTGGAAAAAAATAAAGGACAAGACCAAATCTCGGGTCAAAAAGATAGCATTTAACCTCATTAAGATATACGCGAAACGCCGATTGGAAAAAGGCTTTCAATACGACCCTGACAGCTACCTTCAAAATGAGCTGGAAGCTTCTTTTATTTATGAGGACACCCCCGACCAAAGCACGGCGACAGAAGACATCAAAAAAGACATGGAAAGCGAACGCCCTATGGATCGCTTGGTTTGTGGCGACGTAGGTTTTGGAAAAACAGAGGTAGCGATACGGGCGGCTTTTAAAGCAGTAGACAATGGGAAACAAGTGGCGGTATTGGTCCCAACGACGATTCTTGCTTTTCAGCATCACCGAACCTTTACCGAACGCCTTAAGGAAATGCCTGTAACGGTCGATTACCTGAACCGTTTTCGCACGGCCAAAGAAAAGCGCGAAACCTTGGAACGCTTGGAGGCCGGGCGCGTGGATATTATTATCGGCACCCACCAATTGGTGAATAAGAAAGTGAAGTTTAAAGACCTGGGGCTTCTAATTGTTGATGAAGAGCAAAAATTTGGTGTAGCGGTCAAAGACAAGCTAAAATCAATTAAAGAAAATGTAGATGTTTTAACCTTGACGGCCACCCCTATTCCCAGAACATTACAGTTTAGTTTAATGGCGGCACGGGACCTATCGGTGATCAATACCGCACCACCCAATCGCTACCCGATCGAAAGTCAGGTAATTCGTTTTCAAGAGGAAACCATTCGCGATGCCATAAGTTATGAGGTGCAACGGGGCGGACAGGTATTTTTTATTCATAATAGGATCGAGAATATCAAAGAAATTGCGGGAATGATCCAGCGCCTGGTACCGGATGCAAAGATTGCGATCGGACACGGACAAATGGATGGCAAGAAACTGGAAACTCTTATGCTTGCTTTTATGAACGGTGAATTCGATGTGCTCGTATCTACTACCATTGTGGAAAGCGGACTCGACGTCACCAATGCAAACACCATTTTTATCAACAACGCCAATAATTTCGGTTTAAGTGATCTGCATCAAATGCGGGGGCGAGTGGGGCGAAGCAATAAAAAAGCATTCTGTTATTTTATCACGCCCCCCTTCGAGGCAATGACCCCCGATGCCCGAAAGCGAATGGAAGCCCTGGAACAATTTACCGCACTGGGAAGCGGTTTCAATATTGCAATGAAAGACCTTGAAATACGTGGAGCGGGTGACTTGTTGGGCGGAGAGCAAAGTGGTTTTATCAACGAAATTGGCTTTGAGACCTATCAGAAAATATTGTCGGAGGCCATAGATGAACTAAAAGAGAATGAGTTCAAAGAATTATATGAAGAGGTAGAAGGGCATCAAGAAAAAGTGTTCGTAAAAGACACCCAGATCGATTCGGATTTTGAGCTGCTGTTCCCAGATGACTACGTTAATAATATTACTGAGCGGTTAAACCTTTACACACAGTTAAACCTTGTAAAAGATGAGGTGGCCCTGCAAAAATTCGAAAGAGAACTGGTAGATCGGTTTGGAGAACTCCCTGTACACGTAGAAGACTTATTGAACTCGGTCCGGATCAAATGGATCGGCACCGGGGTAGGTTTGGAAAAAGTTGTTATGAAGAAAGGGAAGTTAATCGGCTATTTTATTGCAGACCAGCAATCGGCCTTTTATCAAAGTGCCGCCTTTACCAAAGTACTGCAGTTTGCACAGGCAAATTCTCAAATTTGCAAATTAAAAGAAAAGCAGACGCGCAATGGCTTGCGCCTTTTATTGGTCTTTGAAGGAATCAACTCGATCAACAAGGCATTGAAGGCACTGTCGCCTTTGGAAATAAAAACCGAACAAACCGTCTCAAACTAAAATTTTATATGGAGTTTACGTTAGAAGAAAAACTGGCAATTGTAAACGTTATCGACTCGGTAATCGTTGCGGATGATGTTGTGCATCAAGGGGAAATACACTTGTTGAGCCAATTGATGAAGTTGCTCGATTTTGATAGTAATTTTATTGTTTCCGCCCGAATTATCGACACCGTACAGGGCCTGAAAATATTAAAGGGAATGACCCCTCCTAAAAAACAGGCGCTTGCGACCATTCTTGAAGATGTGGCCAATGCCGATGGGTTTGTACATCAAAAAGAGGCAACCCTATTGACGGCCATATTCTCGACCATGGAAGTTAGCAGGAATGTACAGAACTAAAAAATTGAAAGGCAAGCTTTCCAGATGGTTTAAGCAGTAAATTTGGACCGATTTTTGAATAGCAATACGATATGAAACAGACATTTACACTATTGGTTTTCTTTCTAGGGATGCTACTTCATTCCCAGAATACGATTTCAGGCACCTTTTCCCCGGCAGAAGAATTTAACTGGTTGATTGCCTATCATTTAAAACCTGGAGGGCAGGCGTACATAGCAGATACGGCCATCAAAGACGGGACATTTACCTTAAATATTCCTGAAAATTCAAAAGTGGGAACTTATCGTTTGGTATATGCCGTACCACAAGACGAATTTTACTTTGATGTATTGTACACTGGCAAGGAGGCGATAGAACTCAACTTCGATTTAGACAATGGGGTTTCTTTTATCAGTTCCGAAGAAAACAAGCTTTTCCTTTCATATTTCCAAGACATCAATAGAAATGAGCAACAACTAGTTGATTTTTATACAGCAGGTTCAAATGACCAGGCAACTTTTCAAGAAATAACCACCGCTTTAGAAACGACACAGGCCACCTATGAAAAAAAGGCTGAAAACTTGTTTTCACAGAAGTTCATCATCGCCAATCGAGGATATGTACCAGAAACACTTACCGCAAAACAAGACTATATAAAAAACAAAAAAGAAGCTTACTTTGCTCATATAAAATTTGATGATACCGATCTACAAGCATCCGATTTCTTGATTGACAAGGCGCTGAACTATGTTTTTACCGCACTTCCATCCGAACTTGGATCACTCACCGATATCAAAGGGGTTCTAAAGGATAACGTTGCCACCTTGGCCTCCCATCTAGAAGAACTTCCAGATGCATATCAGTTTTATGTATTTCATAAAATATGGGAACAAACCGCTGCCAATAATTTGAACGAGGTATCAGACCTTCTTCTGAATACCTATATGACGCCCAAAGCACATTCAATAGATCATATGAAATTATTGGATGAGATAGCGGCAAAGAATAGATTGCGGGTCGGAGCGATAGCACCCGAACTAGAATGGGTAGATGATACAACGGTCAAAAGGCTCAGCACGCTCGAAGGGGCGGAGCACTATCTTCTTGTATTTTGGAGCAGTACCTGTGGCCATTGTCTAAAAGAACTTCCTGCCCTGCACAAAGAATTGAAAACGAAACCCACTGTAAAGGTAATCGCAGTAGGTTTGGAAAATGACGAACGTACCTGGAAGCCCGAATCGGCCAAATTAGACGATTTCGAGCATGCTATTTCGCTAGGAAGATGGGAAAGCGAATATGCAAAACTGTATGACATTCACAGCACGCCTACCTACTATGTATTGGACGAGGATAAAAGAATCCTTGCCAAACCTGAAAATGATACAGAAGTGGTTCGCTTTTTTGAAGAACACGAATAACCTAAAGCGTCTTTAGGTCTTTAATTGTTTTGAAAGCCACATCTACCTGTGCATCGTTTACTAGAATTGTAAACTCATTTGTGGTCGATATTACTTCATAGAGGACAATTCCTTCCCAGGCCAAACGCTGAAAAATAAAATAATAGATGCCGGGAACGGAAACATTTTCGGCCGGCAACTTTACGGTAATAGAGGACAGATTTTCTGCCTTCTGAGTACATCGTTCCGCTTGAAAAAGCTTTTCGACTACCGTGTCCATCGTATTGCTCAAAACAATATTCATTTCATTTACGCCTCTAGACGAAGTGTAAAACACATCCTGGTTGGCATTTACCGCCTCCAACAATTTTGCCTGTTGCGATAAAATCGTCTCGGATACCAGAAATGTAAAATCCGTCAGGGAAGACCGCACCGTAATCTCCCCTATATTTTTAAGGACTTTTACGATCTTATGGGTTGCTCTAAATTCAAGATCATCGGAAAGACGTTTTAATGCCATCACAATAGCTCCATTTCGAACGTCTTTCCCCAATTCATCTTGAATTTCGGGTTTCACAATTCGGGATAGCGAAGTAAGGTTGATAATGCCTTGTGCCAATGCGCTTTGCAGAAATGGTTTTTTCTTAATATACGCTTCAACGACAGATGAGATTGTTTTCATTTTGACAGGATTAATTACAAAAATAACAATCTGTTACAAATAAAACAAATTTTTAAAAATGATAAAATGCCGCTTCCAAATGATCCACTTTAAATAGCTGTTTATTTTTTAAGATGGCAATGATATCGAAACGTACCTCTACATTCAATTTATTCTCGGTTACATAGGTGTTCGCTGCCATCACCAATAGCTTAATTTTCTTTTTCGTAATGGTATCGGCAATCGGAATTATCTGATCATTGCTTCGCGCCCGAACCTCAACAATAGCCAGGACGCCATCCTTTTCCGCGATAATATCAATCTCCGCTTTTAGATAGCGGTAATTTCTACAATGAATGGTATACCCTTTTTCCAATAGCAAGTCGCTGGCGATCTGCTCTCCTTCTTTTCCAAACTCATTGTGTTTTCCCATAAAAAAGCCTTTCACCAATTAAAAAAGTGTATTTCATCGAAAAAATACGCAGTTTAACGTCCATATCCACTTTCTCTACGTAAATTCCCCAACCATACATCGAAAATAACAGGATAAAGACACTATCCCAAAAGTTTAAGCGTTAAGAATAGCCCCTACACACATGAACGGTTCTTAAAGCCTACAAACTATGGAATATTTCGTTAATTGTAACACCTCTACATTAGCGCCGTACGGAACTGCCTTGGAT
>CALIIC010000149.1 GCA_938020445.1 uncultured Flavobacteriaceae bacterium
CCGCCATCCGATTTTTGATCTATCGGTTGGCAGACTTGTATCACCATCAAGAGTAGTATAATAGAATGAATACAGTATCAAAAAAAGTGCTTTTCGATTTTTGCAAAGCGTATGTAGAGGATCGAATCGTGCGAATAGAAGGCCACATTCAAGGACTGCAGGAAGCCTTGCGTTCAGAAACGAAGAGTAGTGCGGGTGATAAGCATGAAACAGGCAGGGCAATGGTACAACTCGAACGGGAGAAACTAGGGCAACAGTTGGCGGAAGCAGAGAAAATGCAACAGGTGCTTGCAAAGGTACTCCCGGAACAAAGGTTGTTAAAAGCAGGTTTGGGAAGTTGGGTAAAGACTTCAAAAGACCACTATTATTTGGCCATTTCCGCAGGAGCATATAAAAACACCGAAGAAACGACCTATTGTGTTTCTATGGCGACCCCCATAGGGCGATTGCTCTTGGGAAAATCAAAAGGGGAAGCGATTGTTTTTAACGGTACCACCACTACCATAACCGAAATCCTGTAAAATTATTCATAATCCAATCGGCGCCGGTCCGATTTTTTCTGAGATGCCTTCTTTTTTGCTTTTAAACGCTTTTCAGTAGCCGATTTTGAGGGGTTGGTTTTTTTACGCTTTTTAGGAACCGTCAGGGCCTGGGTAAGGAGTAAAAGAAAACGATCTATCACCAACGCTTTATTCTTCTGTTGACTTCGGCTTTCATCGCACTGGAGCATAAGTTGTTGCTCCTTGTTGATGCGATTGGCCAGTTTTTGAAGAATTCGCTCTTTTTCGGACGGTGATAGTGAATTCGAATTTACGATATCAAAAGCCAATACGACTTTGGTAGAAACCTTGTTGACATTTTGGCCTCCGGGGCCACTGCTGCGAACGGCCTTGAACTGTAGTTCATTTAATATGGTTTCTTTGTCCAAGATGTTGTTTTGAGCAAAGTTAGCCAAAAGCGTTTTGTCTTTTATTTCTTATAGGAAATGCCCATAATATTGAACTCCGAGTTATTCTCGGTATTTCCGCTATCATTTAATGGTTCATTTGCATAGCTCGACCGAGAGGTTGGGCAGCCTCTTTCATTGCCTCCCCATTGCGTTGCTTCAATTACGATTTTTGAAATTGCTTTGCCCTCGGTGTTCAATAAAAAACGATAGGAACCCATAGAATCTGGTAAGCGTCCTTCCATCGAGAACTCGTCTAGCAAAATACCACTGGCGATTTCTGTTTCGTTCGCATCAAAGGCCGTCCACTTGCCTGATTCATCTACACGGTTTAAACCTCCATCATCGCATGTTTTGCCTTCTTTTGCCTGCCTGCCCTCATCGGGATCCATCTGACCCACCTGAAGTAATACGTCGGTTACCGGGTTTTTGAATCGAAGTACTAATTGCTCACTTGCCTGTACCACTTGCCCCTGGTATTCATAATAATAGTCGATTTGTTTCCATCGGCCCCCAGCGACACCAAAACCGTCATCTTTGAACTGGGTTTCAAACAGTACCCGGCCAGCGCTACCATCTATTTTAAAAGCATTTATGATGACATCATCCCCCCAAGCCTGGTCTCCAACGCCATCGTTCGATAGATAGTCGGCATTCGCAGTAAGCGAAACCAAGGTCCCATTTCCCGTTTCACCATCATCTGGGTCCTCATTGTTCGAATCATTGATTTTGGGATCTGTACTTTCCTCTAGGGCGCTAACAACTTCGTCTTTATCGTCACATGCGAATGGCACGATCAACACGAAAGTAGCGAATAAACAGGGCAGAATAGCACTCTTTTTCATAGCAAAATAAGATTATAGGATACCTTTTAAACGGAGCAAATGCAAGCAAATTATCCGCAGGAAAGCGTTTTCGATAAATGGGCGCACTAATTCAAAAAGAAATTTCAAGAATACTACAGGCCGACCATTCGTTGATTTATAATGTCTATAGATACATTCAGGAAGACCACTTTTTCATCTTCGATTACCTTGTGATGATTAAAATAGATATTTTGGTCTTCATAGGTCCCTACGATCATATAATGGCCACCCATATAATAGGACCCTTTCACTACAACCTCCAAGCCCGACTTTTCTGAAACTTTGAACTCATGCGCATAAACAATAATACGGCGTTTGGTATCGGCGTACGTCTTTACGATGTTGATGGGAATTTTGTTCGCCTCCCCGAACAAAGAGGCGATGTACAGGTCTTTGGGTTGGGAATATAAGTTTTTGGGTGTGTTTTTGGCGATGATGCGCTGGTCTTTTAGCACAATTACGCGATCTGCAAAAGGAAGCATGTCATTATGGTCATGGGTTGCCGTTAGCACCGTAATTCCTTTGTTTCGAAGATAGGAGAACAGATTTCTTCGCAGACTGTTTTTACGGAAGTTGTCAATATGGCTAAATGGCTCGTCTAATAACAGAATTTCTGGCTCTTGGGCAAGCACCCGGGCTAGGGCCACCCGTTGTTGCTGACCGCCACTCAGGTATTTTACCTTTGTTTCGGTAAAATCGGTCATTTCGATCATTTCGAGGAGCTCATCGGTTCTGCGTTGCATTTCCTCAGGTTCGAAAACCGAGAGGTATTGGCTTACATTTTCCGCAACCGTAGTATAGGGCATTAGGTCAAAATCTTGCGAGAGATACTTCATATAAGACTCTCCTGGCACTAAATTATATAAGGGCCCCAGAATCTGGGTCTCATCCCAATAGACCTCTCCGATTCTAATATGTAGTAGTCCGTATATTATTTTTAGCAGGGTACTTTTGCCACAACCACTTTCGCCAATAATGGCGACATGTTCTCCCTTGTGTACTTTCAGATTAATATCTTCCAATACAGGGGTTTCATCATAGGCAAAGGACACATGATCAACTTGAAGCATATAGTCTAGTTCTGTTCTGGGGGGTATATGAAAAAATCCGTCTCAATTAGGGAAACGGATTTTAATCAAAATTATTGATAGCTAGTCCTTAAATTCTTTGAACACCGCTTGGTACGGCAATTGTTTAAAACCCATGTTGTGGAGCGTAAAACCAAAGATATCAGCATATTGATCAATAGTTTTGCTTACTGGTGTACCCGCGCCATGACCCGCATTGGTTTCGATTCGAATCAACGTAGGGTTACTGCCGGTTTGTTTTGCCTGTAATTCTGCTGCAAACTTAAAACTATGCGCAGGGACAACGCGGTCATCGTGATCTCCCGTAGTGACCAAAGTAGCGGGGTATGCAATGCCTTTTTTTACATTGTGAACAGGAGAATACCCCAACAAATATTCGAACATTTCTTTGCTTTCTTCGGCGGTACCATAGTCATAAGCCCATCCTGCACCTGCGGTAAAGGTATGGTAGCGCAGCATATCAAGAACACCTACCGCGGGTAAGGCTACTTTCATAAGATCTGGGCGCTGGGTCATGGTTGCCCCTACCAAGAGGCCTCCGTTAGAGCCTCCTCGAATCGCCAAATAATCAGAAGAAGTATAGTTCTCCCCTATGAGGTATTCAGCTGCAGCAATGAAATCATCAAAGACATTCTGTTTTTGGGTTTTAGTACCTGCATCATGCCATTTTTTACCGTATTCACCACCACCTCGTAAGTTGGGAACTGCATAAATACCACCTTGCTCCATCCATACGGCATTTACAATACTAAAAGAAGGAGTAAGACTTATGTTAAACCCGCCATACCCATATAGAATGGTTGGGTTCTTGCCATCGCGTTTCAGTCCTTTTTTATGGGTGATGATCATGGGCACTTTTGTGCCGTCTTTGGAGCTGTAAAAGACCTGATGTGACTCGTAATCATCAGGGTTGAAGTCGATTTGTGGTTTCCAATACGACTGGTACTCCCCAGAGTCTACATTGTATTTGTACGACGAACCCGGGGTTACGTAGTTGGTAAAGGAAAAATAGAATTCCCTGTCCTCTTTTTTTCCGCCAAAACCACTCGCGCTCCCAAGCCCTGGAAGCGTTACTTCGCGAATTAATTTACCGTTGTAATCGTACTGAAAGACCTTTGATATCGCATCGACCATATATTCGGCGAAAAAATAGCCGCCTCCCGTACCGGCGCTCAATACATTATCCGTCTCGGGGATAAAATCGATCCAGTTTTCCGGTGAGGGTGCCGCCGCATCGACTGTCACGATTTTCTTATTGGGTGCATTTCGGTTGGTAACGATATAGAGTTTGGGTCCTATGTTTTCTATAATGTAATTGTCGGAATCAGTATCTGCTACGATGGGTACAAATGAGGCATTTTCCTTGGTCAAATCTTTTATAAAAAGCTTGTTGCCGGAGGTAGATACAGAGGCCGACAGCACTAGGTACTTTTCATCTTCGGTAACAAAAGCTCCAATGTAGCGATGCTTTTCTGCTTCCGTACCACCGTAGACCAATTGATCTTCTTTTTGTGATGTCCCCAGCTTGTGATAGTATACTTTGTGCTGATCGGTCTTCGCGGAGAGTTCACTTCCCTCGGGCTTATCATAACTCGAATAATAGAAGCCCTCGTTTCCTTTCCATGAAATGCCGCTGAATTTGATATCGACCAAGGTGTCCTCTACAATTTCCATCGTTTTGGTGTTGAGAACGATTCCTTTGCGCCAATCACTACCGCCCTCGGAAATCAGATACGCGGCTAGGGAACCATCTTTTGTAAACCGTAGGCCGGCCAAAGAAGTCGTGGCATCTTCCGAAAAGGTGTTGGGGTCTAGAAATACTTCCGGAGAACCGCCGTCTTTTTGGCGGTAGACCACGTATTGGTTTTGAAGCCCGTCGTTTTTATAAAAATAGGTATGATCTCCCTCTTTAAAAGGCGATCCCAATTTTTCGTAATTCCAAAGTTTCTCAAGCCGATTCTTTAGGTCTTTTCGAAAAGGAATATTATCGAGGTACGAGAAAGTGGTATTATTCTGTCTGTTAACCCATTTTTCTGTATCAGGGCTTCGATCGTCTTCCAGCCAACGATAAGGGTCTTCTACTTGGGTTCCAAAATAGGTTTCGACGACGCCCATTTTTGCAGTGCTTGGGTATTTCACGGATTGTTGTTTTTCAGTTTGGGCTTGCAATGCTATGGAGAAGCAAATGAGCAAGCAGGTGACAAGTGTTGTTTTCATATCATTCATGTAAAAAAGAAGTGGCTAAAAATAGCATAAAAAAACCTGCTGGATGATTAGTTTCAGCAGGTTTTAACATATTTTCCGATGTTTTGGAACTTCTCTTAAGTGCTAGTCGGCAAAAACCTCGTAATGCCGCACTTTTTCTTCAAATTCTAATAAAAAATGATCGTCTTCGGGATAGTACTTTGCTTTGTCTAACGCTGCACCGGCAAAATTGCGAATCACGCCCATGTTTTCCCAATAGGTAATCAAGGTAAAATGACCTTCGTTATTTTGAATACTCCGCAAGAACGAATGTTTCAAATACCCGGCTGTTTTTTCATAATCGGGTACGGCAACCTTCTTCAAAAAATCACTGTAGGTTTCATAGTGTTCCAATCGTGTTTTCCCATGCCAGATCCTAGCGATTATAGGTAGGGGTTTTTGCCAGCAACTCATGCGCTACAAGGTACTCGGCTATTTGAACTGCATTGGTAGCGGCGCCTTTTCGAAGGTTATCGGAAACGATCCACATATTTAGGGTATTGCGCTGCGTTTCATCTCTTCGAATTCTTCCTACAAACACCTCGTCCTTATCATGCGCATATATCGGCATTGGATAGGTATTGGTATCAGGATTGTCTTGTACCGTAATTCCGGGGCTGTCATTTAAAAGGCGGCGAACGTCATTTAGTTCAAAATCATTTAAGAACTCTACGTTTACCGATTCAGAATGACCACCAGCAGTAGGGATACGCACTGCAGTCGCTGAAACCGAAAAAGTACGATCGTCAAGTATCTTCTGTGGCTCTCGTGCCAATTTCATTTCTTCTTTGGTGTAACCGTTTTCCATAAAAACATCACAATGCGGCAAGGCATTCCTACCGATAGGATACGGATAGGCCATTTCCCCTTCAATCCCCGCAATTTCATTTTCTAATTGACGTACAGCCTTTACACCGGTGCCGGATACGGATTGGTAGGTAGAAACAACAACGCGTTTCATCTGGTATTTTTTATGCAAGGGCGCCAGTGCCATTACCATTTGAATTGTAGAGCAATTGGGATTGGCAATAATTTTGTCTTCGGGTGTTAATTCGCCAGCATTTATTTCAGGGACAACTAATTTTTTGGTAGGATCCATTCGCCAGGCAGAGGAATTATCTACCACCGTTGTACCGACCTCTGCAAACTTAGGCGCCCATTCTAAAGAGGTGCCTCCACCTGCTGAAAAAATGGCCAATTGCGGTCGGGCCGCAAGTGCATCGGCAAGGCCAATAATTGAATATTCTTTCCCCTTGAATGAAAGGGTTTTTCCCACGGATCGCTCCGAAGCGACCAGTAACAATTCTGATATTGGAAAATTACGTTCTGCCAGTACTTTTAGCATTACTTCGCCTACCATTCCGGTAGCGCCGACTACAGCTACTTTCATTACTTCATGTTTAGAGGACAAAAGTAGGGCAAGAACTGATAGTGCACAAGGAATAGGGTGTAATTATTTAATTTATAACAATTTGTTATAAAAATAACAATCCATTTTGAGAAAGAAAAAACCCTACCTGTTCGACTGTTACATCTTAGGGTAGGGCTTTTAGTTGGTTATTATAGTGTAGCGGTTACCTTCGTTGCTCTTGTGAGCAAGCAGGGTACTACTTTTTTAGACTATCTCTAATTTCGGCCAGTAACTCTTCCGCAGTTGGTCCTGCTGGTGCTTCTGGCTCTGGGGGCGTTTTTGTTTTGTTGTATGCTTTAACGATTAAAAACATAACCAATCCTACGATCAATAAGTTTATGATAGTGTTGATCCAAGCGCCATAAGCAATCACTGCTCCACCAGCTTCTTGAGCTGCTGCCAAGGTATCATAATCCTTTCCATCCATCGCTACGTGAAGGTCGGCAAAGTCCATTCCTCCAGCGAAGTAGCCTACGAAAGGCATTGCGATATTATTTACAAACCCGGTAATAACAGCACCAAGTGCTCCGGCCATAATAACGGCAACCGCAAAATCAATTACGTTACCAGTCATGATGAAATCCTTAAACTCTTTTAACATTATAGTGTTTTTAATTGGTTAATAGTAGTGCAATTTAATGAAAAAAAAGAATCATAACAAAATGTTAATACACTTTTAATTGCCTATGAACACGCGCTTTACTCGTTGAGAAATGCCTGTCAATAACTCGTAAGAGATGGTATTCGCAGTGGCAGCGAAATCCTCGGCACTTGCGGTATTTCCAAAAATAACGACCTCATCACCTTCTCTGCATTCAATTCCACTAATGTCTATCATAATCATATCCATACAGACATTCCCTATGATCAGCGCCTTTTGGCCATTTACAAATACATAGGAAGACCCATTTCCATACTGTCTCCCGATTCCGTCAGCATGGCCTATGGGTAAGGTAGCGATTAGCCGATGCCCTGTTGCCCTAAAAGCTCTATTATACCCTACACTTTCGCCCGGCTCAATACGATGTATTTGTGAAATAATGGTCTTTAAGCTGGCCACTGGTTTTAGTTCCTTATCATATGTAGCTTCATTTCCAAACCCATACAGTCCAATTCCACTCCTGACCATATCAAATTGTGTGGTTGGGTAGTTGAGAATTCCCGAGGTGTTTAAAAGATGTTGAAATGGGCGATACCCCAGTTTTGAGTTTAGTGCTGTCGTGATTTTTTGAAAAGTGCTTATCTGGGTCTGGGTAAACGCTGCTTCGTTTAAATCGTCGGAAGCGGCCAAGTGCGAAAAAACGGCTTGTACCTTTAGTTCATCCCTACCATTTAATTGTTCAACAATGTAGTCGACATCATTTTCCCAAAAACCCAAACGGTTTAAGCCGGTATTGAATTTTAAGTGAACCGGGTACTTTTTTTGCTCCAGTTGTTTGGCAGCCTCTAAGAACAAATGTAAAATACGCGGAGCGTAGATGCTGGGTTCCAAGCAACGTTCGATCAAGGTATTGAAGTTCGCTGGTTGCGGGTGCAGTACCAGTATTGGTTTTGTAATGCCTGCTTCCCTTAGTGCCACTCCCTCTTTTACATAGGCAACTGCAAAATAATCAACACCTATGGTTTCGAGTTTTAAGGAAATTTGCGCGGCATCGCTTCCATAGGCAAAGGCTTTTACAACGGCCAAGAATTTGGTGTCAGGGGCAATCTTGTTCCGAAGATGCCGATAGTTATGTGCAAGTGCATCCAAATCAATTTCAAGAACAGTCTCCTGGGCCTTAGGCATTTGATTTATTTTGATTTGGTGCTATTTGTTCCGCTTCCACATTCATTTGGCTTACTTTTTCTTTTAACATGGCCTTGTAGAAAGCCGCCCTGCTAAGGGGTTCGTATGCTTCGGTCTCACCCAACAGTACCAGTTTATCGTTGCTCGATTTTCGAAAACTATAATTGGCCAAATTCCCTGTTCGTGTGCAAATAGCGTGTACTTTGGTAACGTATTCGGCAGTTGCCATTAACGCGGGCATAGGACCAAACGGATTTCCTTTGAAGTCCATGTCCAAGCCCGCAACGACTACGCGAACGCCTTTATTGGCCAAATCGTTGCATACCGTTACAATCTCATCATCAAAGAATTGGGCTTCATCTATTCCTACGACCTGGCAACCGTCGGCCAAAAGACGAATGTTGGCGGCCGCAGGTACGGGAGTAGAGCGAATCTCGTTGGAATCGTGCGAAACCACCATATCATCATGATATCGGGTATCGACCATGGGTTTGAAAATCTCCACTTTTTGCTTGGCGAATTGTGCTCTTTTGAGCCTCCGGATCAGTTCCTCGGTCTTTCCAGAGAACATGGAGCCACAGATGACCTCTATCCACCCGAATTGTTCTTTATGGTTAACGGTATTTTCGAGAAACATTTCGTAATTTTAGACGAAAATAGAATGTTTTTTCGTTCTATTTATAAGATTGCCAAAATTACGTAAAAAGGCACACCTTTTGATGTAGGTCAAAATAAAAACTGATGAAGAAAAAATTAAAGGAAGAACTTCGGAAATTATCCACCGACATTATTACGGCGAGAGACTTGAACGAGATTTCGGACCTTTATGAAGTGGCAAAGACCTTATATGAGAAGCTTGCCGTACTCAAGTTCATTGAAGAGAAGTTACAGGACATTGAAATAGATGTGTCAAAAAATATCATAGCCGAAAAATTCGAGAAGATGGCCAATGCGGTGCTCAGTGAAAATACTTCGGTACCGGAAAGTAATCCACATCAGGAAGACATCATGATTCCCGGCATGGATACGATCAAGGATATGGTATCTGAAATGCCCAATGATACTCCGGTAGATGAGGTGTTGGCCGAATTTTTAGGGCAACCCGACTATTTAAAGAACGACAAGGAACTTTTTATGCCTTCCAAAGAGGAGGTTCAGGAAACCAAGACCACTGAGGTGCCAAAATCTCTGAATGATAAATTAAGTAACAAGGAGATTAAAATAGACCTGAACAACCGGTTGGCATTTGTAAAACATTTGTTCGACGGGAGTACCGAAGACTACAATCGGGTGCTATCGCAGCTTAAAACGATTGATAGCCATGAACGTTCGGTTTCCTTTATTGAAAACATGGTGAAGCCCGACCATAACAACTGGCAGGGAAAAGAGGAATACGAAGAACGTTTTATGGATATTATAGAACGTAAATTTTCCTAAAATCAAACAACACATTACTTAAAAAACCCTGGCCGTATCGTCAGGGTTTTTAGTTTATACCGACTATCTTCCCATCTGTAAAAGAAAACAATACGTATGAAGCGCAACAAGATCGTATTTTACATCGCTACGGGCATACTCACTGCCATCATGTTTTTTTCCGTGTTTAATTACGTTACCAAATACGATATGATCGCTGGCTTTTTTGAACATTTCGGCTACCCTACCTATTTGGTCTACCCGCTTGCAATTGCTAAAATATTGGGCTTGGTCGCGGTATGGGGTAATTTTTCGAACTGGTTAAAGGAATGGGCCTATGCCGGTTTCTTTTTCGACACCCTTTTGGCCTTTTTTGCACATTACCTAACCGATGGGAACGGCTATACCTTTGCCCTTTTGGCCTTAACGGCGACTTTGGTTTCGTACTTCTTTGAAAAAAAGACCCGTATTTCACTGCATTCTTAGGATGTGCCAGCATGGTGTTTAAATGGGCAACATCTAAACAAAAAGGCTATTTTTGACAAAATTTGAATTAATGGGCAAGCTATACTTGGTACCCACTCCAATTGGTAATTTGGAAGACATGACCTTTCGAGCCGTTCGGGTTTTGAAGACGGTAGATGTCGTATTGGCTGAGGATACTCGTACCAGTGGGAAGCTACTGCAGCATTTTGAGGTGAACACCCCTATGCAGAGTCATCATATGCACAATGAACATAAGACGGTAAACGCGTTGATCAAACGTCTGAAAGCTGGAGAAACCATGGCCTTGATTTCAGATGCAGGTACGCCCGCTATTTCGGATCCAGGCTTTTTATTGACCCGGGCATGTGTTGAAAACGAAATTGAAGTAGATTGCTTGCCGGGGGCGACCGCTTTTGTTCCGGCATTGGTTAATAGTGGTCTTCCGAATGACAAGTTTGTTTTTGAAGGTTTTTTACCGATTAAAAAAGGGCGCCAAACGCGTTTGACCCTGTTGGCAGAAGAACCCCGAACTATCATTTTCTATGAATCGCCCCATAAATTGTTAAAGACACTTTCGCAATTGGTCTCCTATTTTGGAGCGGACCGTCCTGTTTCAGTTTCTAGGGAGTTGACCAAGATGTACGAAGAAACGATACGAGGAACCGCCGAGGAAGTATGGGCACATTATACGCAGAAACCGCCGAAAGGAGAACTGGTCATCGTGGTTGCAGGAAAGAAATAAACTAAAACCCTAGAACTACAAACGCTTTGCAGTTCTAGGGTTTTTATAGAGATGTGCTGACCTTTGCCTACCGCCTTTCAAAAGTGAGCTTTGTTTCTTCACATTTAGAAAAAGAGTAGATATCACTTGCGCCTTTGCCACTAGGCCGATCGCTTGCAAAGAATCCTGACTGTGTAGTTTCATCTATGGTGAATGAGAAATCATTGTTTGCGCTATTAAAAGTGCTTCCAAGGTTGTTGACCTTTCCGAAGGTCTGATTTTCAACCATCGGCGCCTCATAGATATCTGTACCACCATATCCAGGATGCCCATTTGATGAAAAATAGAGCTTTTGATGGCTGACAAAGGGCGAACTTTCATTTGCTGGGGTATTAATAGTTGGTCCTACATTTTTTGGTGGCGAGAAGGTCCCGTCTTCGTAGATATCAACTACAAAAATATCGTTCCCACCAATACTCCCTGGCATGTTCGAGACAAAATAGAGCTTTTTGCCATCGGGGCTTAAAGCAGGCTCTTCTATAGTG